>NZ_JAPZRB010000502.1:0-22407 GCF_027531105.1 Microcystis sp. LE18-22.4A | reverse complement strand
AAATTAAGTCTGTGGGGGGTGGGGGGGGTTCCCAGAAGTCCTCGAAATCTTCTTCTATCAGTGCCGGAGAGGTGGCAGTTTCGTCGCTTTTGGCAATCGTCATTTTTTCGGCCTCTCTAGGTGGGAGTATCCATGTTTTTGACTCTTGATCGATTCTATGATAACTTCATTACCAACTTGATCATCTTTGCTCAAAAATATTGATGAATAAGCAAAAATTTTTTAACTCGCCGCAGTCTTATTAGCAGCGTTTGCGCCGAAGTGCCGGGGCTTGAGATAATCAGATAGCTATTATCTCAAAAACTATCACCATGACGATCGATCCGCAACAACTCATCGAACTAGCTCTCAAATCGGGAGCGGTGGCAGCCGAAGTTTATCAATCTTCCTCCCTTTCCCATCCCGTTTTTTTTGAGGCTAATCGTCTCAAACAGCTAGAAAGTTCCGAATCTGTGGGAACTGCCTTAAGATTATGGCGCGAGGGTTGTCCGGGGTTAGCGGTGGGTTATGGTGATGTAGAACCGGAAATTTTAGTAGAAACGGCGTTAAATTTATCCTATCTCAATGCCCCGGAAGAAATCGAATTTTCGGCACCACGACAGGCAATCTATGACCCGATTGGGCAAGATGTGGCGGTAGAATCTTTAATCGAGATGGGTAATCAAATGATTGGCCATATTCGCCAAGTTTACCCTGAGGTTATTTGTAGTGGTGAATGGGAATGTGAACGGGAAATCACCCGTTTGGTTAATTCCCAGGGTTTATATTGTCAATATACCGATACAGCTTTGAGTTATTATCTGGGGATTGAATGGGTACGGGGGGAGGATTTTCTGGCGGTTTATGATGGGGAATATACTCGCAGTATTCCTCATCCCGAAACGGTAATTAAACAGTTATTGCAGCGACTACAATGGGCAGCCAATAATGTGGATAGTCCCACGGGGAAATTACCAATTTTATTGACGGCTAATGCAGTTACCCTGTTATGGGGTACGGTGGCGATGGCTTTAAATGGGAAACAGATCTTAGAAAAGTCCTCGCCCTGGAGTGATAAAATCGGTCAATTGGTGATGTCAGAAAAGTTGACTTTATCCCAACAACCAGACCGAGAACCCTATAGTTGTCCCTTTGATGATGAGGGAACTCCTACCAAATTTTTATCTTTAATTGAGGGAGGTAGAGTTAAGGAATTCTATAGCGATCTTACCACGGCCAGATTGTTAAAAACTACTCCGACGGGAAACGGTTTTCGTCCCGGTTTAGGGGTTTATCCCATGCCGGATTTAGTTAATTTAATCGTGGCACCGGGAGAGGGAACTTTAGAGGATTTAATCTCGCAAATAGATGAGGGCCTAGTTATCGACCAAATTTTAGGTCATGGGGCCGATATTTCGGGCGATTTTTCTGTCAATATCGATCTGGGTTATCGCATAGAAAAGGGCAAAATCACCGGACGAGTTAAAGATACAATGGTGACGGGAAATGTTTATACGGCTTTGCAGAATTTAATCGCTTTGGGGGCCGATAATCAATGGAATGGTTCCTGTTATACTCCCTCGCTAATTGTTGATAGTTTATCGGTGGTGGGGTAAAAATGTGGCGTTGTCAAATTGAAAGATGCTCCTAATCAGATGGGAACTGAAATTACTATGTGTAGGGCTAATTCATGAATTAGCCCTACAATAGGCGTTGTAAAATTGAAAGATGCTCCGAATCAGCACCGGAACTGAAATTATTCTGATCTGACAACGCCTAATTTTTTGGGGCTTTATTTGACCTGAAAAGAAGGAGTTCGCAGGCAGGCACGGATTCCCATTCTATAAGAAATTATCTGTCAAGTCGCGGGGTTTTGTCAAGCTTTTTGGGAAAAAAAATTAACCGACACTCAAGGGGAGAAAATTATCGGCAGAAATATTATTTAATCCCCCCTTTGAGTCGGTATTTTTTAGCCCGGGATTAACGCTTTAGTTGCCGAGGCACCAAGGCGATTTAATTGCCGATTAATTTGCCATCCGACGAGGGTTAAACCCAACCACTGACTGAAAATTGCCAAAGCGAAAGAGGGAAATGTAGCGTATTTAGTAGCGGCAATGGGAAGAAGAGTAAAAAACCATAACAGAGGAGATTGACTGGGATTAACTCCCAAGACAGCGAAACAGAGGAAGGGGAAAATAATCAAAATGCCGATGCTAGTGGCTGCCAGCAAAGCGCGTTTATTTGTGCTGGCTAACATCAATAATTGGGCGATAGCGGCATAGACTAAAATCATGTTCATTGCCAAGAGAAACCCGGCTGCAGTGGCTAGTTTATATTGATGGAGAGGGGCGATAAAAATAGCGGGAAGGATGAATAAAATGGCAATGGCGACGTTAACAGCCATGGCTAGGGTAGAAGGGCTTTTTTCGCCAAAGATTACAGCTTTCCCCAGACTAATGCCCGTTTTTCCTTGCAGATGACGATAGCGCGCCCAATCTTGGAGAGTTTGACGGGGGGGAGTGAGGGCAAAAAGGATTAACAAGCCAAAAATTGCCACAAAAACGCTAAGAATCACAAAATTATCGAAAATATAGCTCGGTTCCAGAGTTTGGAAGACAAAACCCAGGCTAATGGCACTAAAACAGCCCATCATCCAGTAACTTTGGGGTTTACTAACAAGAGTAGCGAGGGGATTATGGAAGCGACGCTGGAGAATTCTGGTTAAACCGTAGGTGCAGAGGGAAAAATTCAGCAAAATTAAGCTAATACCCATTATAACCGATTGCCAGAGAGATTGACCGTACCAACGCAGCCCGAAGATTTGTGAGATTCCTAGATAGCGTACCGCATCGGGGGGGAGAAAGGTAGATTTAACTAGATAGGGGAGGACAAAACTAGGATTAAAGAGAATTAACCAATCAAAGGGGGTACGGGAACCACCATAGCCCGATAAAGTAACAATAGTGCTATAAAACACAAAGAATAAGACTGTAGCACTGCCTAACCAGGGTTGAAATCCCCCTAACCATGGCGTGGCTAAAGCGAAACTAAGGGCGGCATGATAGAAAAAGGCACAACTAGCGATCAGAACCGCGTAGAAGGCTAAAATTAACGACAAGGGAATACCTGCTAATAAACCGGCTCCCAAGTGAAAGGGTAAAGCGAGAAGACAGACGAGATAGAGGAGAATGGGAACCCCGAAAATTTTGCCGATAAAAATCGTTCTGGCGGGTTGGGGACTCAGACGGATAAAATTAAGTGTACCCCGGCGCTCTTCCCCAGAAAGATCGGCGATTAATTGATAGGTTCCCACCACTAAAAGAGCGAAAATGCCGGTAATGCTCAGAAAAGTGAAGATATCCAACCACCATAACCGGGAGATAATCATCCATTCACCATTTAGGTCTTGGATACAGTATTTAAGCCCACTATAGGGATAATAATCGTTGTTATTGGGGGGATTAGCGGTACAGTAACGACTAAATCCCTCCCCTACCGGCAAGAGATTTTGATAGTATAAATAAACTAATAATTGACCAACTAGGGAGATGACCGAGGCGATCGAGATATTTTTCGGGGTTAATCTTCCTTGCCATTCTCGCATAATTTGCGGGTTGGTTTCCGTAAGGCGATCGATTATTGTCGCTATCATATTTTTGTCCTCTCTACAGCCGTTATCAGGAGCTAATCCTAGATTAACCCGGCAACTTCTCGATCGGTTCGGGGGGGAAGAAATCCATCGAGATGCAGTTAAAATACCGGGGAAGGGAATCAAAAAAATTTTACTTGCGGGTCGAAGAAAAGGGAAAAGTGCCAGACCAGTGAGCTTCTGTTTTACACTAGAATTTGGCCGCCTGAATCTAGATCTATGCCCACTCTGACCCTCAATTTTCCCCTAACTGCCGTTGTCGGCCAAGAAGCGATTAAATTAGCCCTACTCTTAGCCGCCGTGGATCCCGCCCTGGGGGGTGTGGTAATTGCCGGTCGTCGGGGAACCGCCAAATCAGTCATGGCGCGAGCGATACATTCCTTACTGCCACCGATCGAAATTATCGCAGGTAATGTCTTTAATTGTGATCCCAATAATGCCGACGAATGGGACGATCGCACTAAAGAAGAATATAGCAGTGGAGAGGTCGCCACGGAAGTTATCCGGGCCCCTTTCGTGCAGATTCCCCTAGGAGTCACCGAGGATCGTTTATTGGGTTCCGTCGATGTGGAAGAATCGGTGAAACAGGGGGAACCAGTCTTTCAACCCGGTTTATTAGCCAGCGCCCATCGGGGAATTCTCTACATCGATGAAATTAATCTACTTGATGACCAAATTGCTAACCAATTACTCACAGTTTTAAGCGAAGGACGTAACCAAATCGAACGGGAAGGCATCAGTTTTCAACATCCCTGTAAACCAATCCTGATCGCTACTTATAACCCAGAAGAAGGGGATTTACGACCCCATTTATTAGATAGAATTGCCATTGCTCTTTCCGCCGATGGTGTCCTTAGTTTAGACCAACGAGTCACCGCCGTCAATCAGGCGATCGAGTATGCTGTTTCTCCCACCGCTTTTATCGCCCAATATGCCCAAGAAATCGATGATCTAAAAACCGAAATTATTCTGGCGAGGGAATGGTTAAAAGAGGTAAAAATTAAACCCGAACAAATTAGTTATCTAGTGGAGGAAGCGGTGCGCGGTAGGGTAGAAGGTCATCGCGCCGAGATTTTTGCCGTGAGAGTAGCCAAGGCGGCCGCCGCTTTAGAAGGTCGGGATTTAGTCAGTGCCGATGACTTAAAAAGAGCCGTCGAATTAGTCATTGTACCTCGATCGCTGATTACGCCACCACCTCCGGAACAGGAACAACAGCCACCGCCACCACCGCCCCCACCGGAACCGCCCCAAGACGAAAACCAGCAGGAACAGGAAGAAAAAGAGGAGGAGAAAGAGGAGGAAAAAGAACCGGAACAGCCGGATAATCTGCCGGAAGAATTTGTTTTCGACCCGGAAGGGGTTTTACTGGATCCCAGTGTGTTGTATTTTGCCCAGATGGCCCAGCGTCAGGGGAAATCGGGGGCGCGTAACCTGATTTTCTCGGAAGATAGGGGACGTTATATTAAGCCGATGTTACCCCGGGGCAAGGTGAAAAGAGTCGCCGTCGATGCCACTCTCCGGGCGGCCGCCCCCTATCAAAAAGCCCGTCGCTTGAGGAATCCCGAACGTCATGTGATTATAGAAGAAGGGGATCTGCGCTCAAAACGGCTGGCCCGCAAGGCCGGTTCTTTAATTGTCTTTGTGGTCGATGCCTCCGGTTCCATGGCCCTGAATCGGATGCAGTCGGCTAAAGGTGCGGTCATGCGTCTGTTAACGGAAGCTTACGAAAATCGCGACCAGATTGCCCTGATTCCTTTCCGGGGTGAGCGAGCAGATGTACTATTGCCACCGACCAAATCGATTACCCTAGCGAAAAAACGTCTAGAAACCCTGCCCTGTGGTGGCGGTTCCCCCTTAGCCCACGGTTTAACCCAAGCGGTTCATGTGGGGATGAATGCTCGTTTATCGGGGGATATCGGTCAAGTGGTGATTGTGGCGATTACCGACGGTAGAAGTAATATTCCTTTGGCGAAATCTTTAGGCGAACCGATTCCGGAGGGGGAAAAACCCGATATTAAGGCAGAACTGCTCGATATTGCCGCTAAAATTCGCTCTTTAGGCATTAAACTGCTGGTTATCGATACGGAGAAAAAATTCGTCTCCACTGGTTTTGCCAAAGAATTAGCCCTAAAAGCCGGGGGTAAATATTATCATCTACCCCGGGCCACGGAACAAGCGATCGCATCTATGGCCCGGGGGGCAATTGCAGGACTGTAGCTGGGGTTTGCCGAAAAAGGTTTTCCTGGGGGCAGGGTGTGGGGTGTGGGGTGTAGGGTGTAGGGAAGGAAACCTCTTTCATCTGTGGGGGTGAAAATTTTTTCATCGGGACTGCCTCCTGCCTTCGTTATTGACTCGAATTTTGCTGATTTTCTGTTTTTTTTCGGTCTGGTGTGAGAGAATCTAGAAAAACTTAACAATAATCAGCAATAAGCGAGAGATATACTACAAACAAACATTAGTAAGTTTTAATTAAGATAACTATGAACTTTCGATTTGGCAAAATCTTGATAGCAGGGGTATTGGCGGTACTTTTGCTAGTAACTTCCTGTGCTAAAGCTCCCTCACAATTTGACCAAGCGCAACAAGAAAGTACCGCTCGCGGGGCGGCGGCAGTGGTGAAAGAATCCACCTCTGGCGGCAGTTTTAATCGGTTTTTCCCGCCTTCTGGGGGAGGATACGAGCGCGTCTATACCCAGGAGAAAAAAGGCTTTGCTGAGGCAAAACTGAAGCAAGATGGCAAAGTTCTGGCTATGTTAGCCATATCTGACATCAGCAATAATCCCGCGGCGGCCAATAAATTCCAAGACAGTCAAACCACAATTAAAGGTTTTCCCTCTGTGGAACAGGGTGCAACCGCCAGCGCCGTTTTAGTCAATAATCGCTATCAAGTCAAGGTTTTATCGCGGGAGCCAGATTTTTCTTCCAGCGATCGCCAAGCTTGGTTAGCTAAGTTCGATTTAGATGGTCTAGCAAAGTTAAAGTAAGGAGACATCCGTGAGTAAGCCAATTTTTGAACTGGTGGACGAATTACCGACGAATAATCTCACCGTCAAAGTTCTCAAAACCCTTGATTATGTCGTGCCGGGACAGTGGGATAACCTAGTCGGGTTTAAAAATACGATTATCAAAGTCACCGGCGAAACCGACGAAAGCATGATCCAACAGATTGGCGATCGAGCCGTTTGGTTGTTTAATGATAAATCCCAGGGCTATCAACGGGCGCTCTGGCTCTACCAAACCATCGACAGCGCCGATAATGCCCTAGCCGCCGCCTCTCTTGCTAATGCCGTCGGTGGTAAAATTCCCCTCATGGGCGGTTTAATCGAAAAATTAACCCCTGCCCCCGAAAAAGCGCAAACCATCGATCTAACCTTGAAATTAGTGACCGAATTAGTCGCTTTTTGTCAAATCAATGGCATTCCGGGCGATAGTATCGATGATTTCGTCGCTTCTCTGGGAGATTATAGCGGCGAATCCCTGATGCGGATGGCGGCGTTAGTTTGTTTGGATGGTTTAATTCCCCTGGGGGGCAGTTTTATCCGCAAAGTGGAATCGGGCCTCAGCATTCTCACCCCGGAAGAATTAGAATCTAACTCCACTTTCGGCAGTATTAAAGAATTGATTCCGGGGGGAAATACTGCCAGAAAATTAGACTTTATCGGTCAAAGTTTCGACTCCACTAAAGGTTGGATGAGTAGTTTTGTCAGCCAGCGCAGTTTGAGCCAGCAGGGATTATTGAGCAAAATTCAGGGATTTATCGACTTTTCTGCCGATAAATTGGTATATGTTGGGGCATTCCTCGATATGACCACCAATTACTATGAACATACCGGTATTCAAACCCTGGCTCGTCGTTTAATCGAAAGAGCCGTGGCGGAAATTTAAGTGGCACCGGGGGCAGGGATGGACAGACCGATACCAAATCGGTTTTTAATAGCATGATTAAGTCCCAATTCAACTTTAAAAACCCAGTTATGGATGGTTTCCCCCTGCTCCGGCACTCACCCACTTTCCTATACCTTTTCCACAGGGTTTAGTATTATAATATCCCCTCCTTAGCCCCTCAAGGTCATGAATCAGGCACAACTTATCCATGCCGCTAAACTCCAGCATCCAGCCGCTATTATTGCTCTACTTAACCAAAGTCTCTTAACCAGAAAAATAGAGGTTATTGAAGCCACCCCACAAGAAAATGCCCTGACTCTAAAAGTTCAATCCAAAAATATACCTAATCAACACAAGTTATTACCTTTTTTGTCGGCAGAAATCAAAAGCTTGGGCATCGATGGATTAGAACAAGTGATCGTTTACGGTATGACCCAGGAATCCGATATCCCCGCTTGGCAAGAATCGATAACCCTGAGTCAAGATGATTTAATCGTCAATCTTGTCACCAAATTAAACTCTTTGCCGATAATAACCGCAGAAATCGCCGAAAATGACCCGGAAGATGCCCCAGAAGCTTTGGAAGACTCTGAAACAACTGAAGAAAAAGCCCTAGAGAAACCAGAGGAGTTCCCTGAAGCTGCTGAGGATATTGTGGCCACTGGTGAGCGATTTTCCCTATCTCATCGGAGACACTCCCCTTTTCCCCTCAGTATAATTTTGCCTTACCTAGCGATCGGTTTTGGTGCTGGAATTATTATAGGTGCTTACTTTGGCTATCAAAACGGAGTGAGTTATACTAAATCCGTTGAGCATAGGCTACATATCAGGACAGGCACTAATGCAATAGGCAATGGGCAATAGGGGGAATAAATAATCATTCTTTAATAACCGGATTTAGTGTGAAATGCCCGCACAACCCAGAGCGTTCCAACAACCCCGATAAATTTTCCTGTCCCCAACCTGATATGATAAGACCAATGCAAAATTTTCCTATCTCTAAACCCCAATGATTTAGGGCTTTTTTCTTGGGAATTTGTCGGTAAGGACAGCAGCAACAGTTGATTTTTTATCTTTAGCCCCACATATCTAACCGCTCATGTCTATGGAAGAAGCCTTGAAACTCCTAAAAGAATATGGATGTATTCAACTAAAAATTGCCCAATCCCCCGAAGAAGAAGAAGCTCTAAGACAGGCAATTTTATTAGTTAACCAAGGTTCGGAATCAATTAATTTAGGTATCTGTGCCGATAACAATGAAGAGGGATTTAAAGCCCTGAAAAGTTATCTACAAGCCCTGGGATACCCCTTACCTAATAGTCTCCCAGAAGACCACCCAGAACAGGGAGCGGTGTATATTAAATACAATACCCAAAGACAAGCTTCCTATCTCGATTCCTATACGGGAACCTATCGCGGTGTCCTGGTTTCTTGTCAGTCAGAAAATGATCAATTAGTCGGTACTTATGGTCACTTTCCCCTCGATTTATTCTCTTAAGAGGCATAGTTTTTGGGTTATTTAAGCGATTAACCATCAGCCGGACAGTGATTACTGTTTACAAATAAGAGGCAAAAAGCTCCCCACTCCTGTCCACTGAATTCTCTTTCCTGACTCTTGTTAACTTTTTACCTGAAAAAAATATGTATTTGTTAATTCCAGCAGCGGGAATGGGTAAACGGATGGGCAGCGATCGCAATAAGTTACTGCTCACCCTGCACGGAAAACCTCTCCTGGCTTGGACTTTGCTGGCTGCCATGGAATCGAGGGCAATTATCTGGATTGGCATCATGGCACAACCGGAAGACTTTGAGGAGATCCGAACAATTATCACCCCTATAAATGCCCTTAAACCCGTGCAAATCATCCAAGGAGGTGAAACCAGACAAAAATCGGTTTACAATGGCTTACAAGCCCTACCAGAGGGGGCTGAGACGGTTTTAATTCACGATGGGGCGCGCTGTTTAGCCACTCCCGAATTATTCGATCGCTGTGCCGCCGCTTTAGCCACTTGTCAGGGTTTCATTGCGGCGATTCCGGTGAAAGATACGATTAAAATTGTCGATAGCAAGGGCTGGATTGAGGATACACCGGATCGCTCGCAGTTGTGGGCGGCCCAAACGCCCCAGGGTTTTCAGGTAAAATTATTAAAAGAATGTCATGAACAGGGGCGAAAATTAGATTGGGAAGTCACCGACGATGCCGCCTTATTAGAAAAATGTGGTTTTCCCGTCAAAATTGTCGTCGGTGAAGAAACTAACTTAAAAATTACTACCCCCGGAGATCTGGCAATTGCCGAATATATTTTAAGTCAACGTTTATAATTTTTCATCTACTGTAACGCCGTCCCGTTTAATAATACGAGCGGGAATACCCACCACCACACAATTAGGTGGAACATCTTTGACTACCACTGAATTTGCGCCCACGGTGACATTATCGCCGATGGTAATGTTTCCCAAGACTTTAGCACCGGCGGTAATCCTGACATTATTGCCAATTTTGGGGCGACCGCTTTTATCTTTATAGCCAATTGTTACCTGTTGATTAATCCAACAGTTATCGCCCAAATCCGCCATAACAATCGTACTAAAACCGTGTTGAATAAATAATCCTTTGCCAATCGAACAGGAAGAATCTAGAAATAAATAGGAACTTTCTCGATAGAAAAACCTAAGAATATACATAAAAAAACGGCTGAATGAACCACCTTGAAAAAGACGACAATAATATAAATTTCTAAATTCTTTTGCCTCCAGACACAGAGCTAACAATTGTAACCAATCTGCTCTTTTTTCCCGGCCTAATAACTCTACCCAACGCCGCACATCACCTAAGATAAGTTCTCGATTGTTAGCTACCTGAAAAGCAATGATTAAGGGTGAGAGCCAAAGAATACCCACATAGAAAAATAATTTTCGGAAGAAACTTTTCATCGTTGGTCTAAAATAATTGACGATAGACTTGCTTTTTGTTGCTATTGATTATAGTAGTATTGTAGCGAATAGTTCAACCGTCCCCCGTTTATTGGACTCCAACGATGTCAACTACCTTGCAGTTCTTTCCCGAAGTATCCGTGATCGTGCCAATTTATAACGGAGAGAAAGATCTACCCCCTCTCATTGATTGTTTAGCCAAACAGACCTATCCCCGTCAATTAGTTGAATATATTTTAGTTGATAATAATAGTAGCGATCGCACGGCAGAATTATTAGGAAAGGCAGCAGAAGAACAGCGGGGACTGAACCTGATCATTTTAAGCGAAAATCAGATACAAAGCTCCTACGCTGCTCGCAACAAAGGGATCAAAAGCGCTCGTTATCCTTTTCTGGCCTTTACCGATGCCGATTGTCGTCCCGCACCGCAATGGTTGACAGAATTGATCCAACCCTTTAGTGATCCTAACATCGGTCTGGTAGTGGGTGAAATTGCTGCCTTAACTGGTTCCACTTGCTTGGAAAAGTATGCAGAACGTCGTAACTTTATGTCACCAAAATTTCTTTTAGAACATTCTTTTTGTCCCTACGGTCAAACTGCTAACCTCGCTATTCGTCGAGAAGCTTTTCAAAAAGTTGGTTTATTTCGTCCTTATTTAACTACCGGTGGTGATGCCGATATCTGTTGGCGTATTCAACAACAAACCGACTGGCAATTAACCTACGCACCAGAGGCAATTATTTACCATCGTCATCGTTCTACCTTAGAAGACTTAAGAAGTCAATTAAAACGTTATGGGCGCTCGAATCGCTATCTTCACGAATTGTATGGTGTCGAATTGATGCGACCTTTAACCAATCAAGAGTTATTTTTTACTCTCGGTCGTTGGTTATTAAAAGAGCTACCAAAAAATACTCTCAAGTTACTGTTTGGTAAAGCAGATTTAGTAGATTTATTGGCTACTCCCCTCGATTTAATTGGGTTTCAGTCCCGCAGCCAAGGACAAGCCACGGCTAAACTACCCGAAAAAGCTAAAGAAATCGAATGGCTTTAATTCAGTTATCAGTTATCAGTTATCAGTTATCAGATGTGAGTTTTCAGTGATCAGTGATCAGTTATCGGTTATCAGATGTAAGTTTTCAGTTCACTGATTACTGATTACTGTTTACTGTTTACTGATTAAGGTTTCCTCTATGGTTTCTCCCTGAGTGAAACATCCCGGAAGATCCTTAATTTCTGATACATATCCCCCGTGATCATCAGGATAAATTGTTATTGGATATTTTAACCCCAAATAAAACTCTAATGATTCAAGCTTAGTTTTATTACTTGTACTCATATTTTTACCTCTTTAAAGTTAACAAATAGGAGCAATATATTTTGAGTAAATACCCAGAAAACATCAAGAAGGGAATCAGCTTTAAACCTTTTCGGTCAACTATCCATTCCCCTATTCTGGCGCTCCAGGCTTCAAAGTGGGGGACAAAATAGGGTAAGGTAAAAAAGCTGTGCCGATAACCGAGACTATGACCGTTGAATGGCAATCCGTCAAAACCTACGAGGATATTCTTTACCATAAATGGGGGGGAATCGCCAAAATCACTATAAATCGCCCCCATAAGCGTAATGCCTTCCGTCCAAAAACAGTTTTTGAGCTTTACGACGCTTTCTGTGATGCTCGCGAGGATGCCCGCATTGGGGTAGTATTGCTCACGGGTGCAGGTCCCCACAGCGATGGCAAATATGCTTTTTGTTCCGGCGGCGATCAGACGGTGCGCGGTCAGGCGGGTTATATTGGCGATGATGGCGTACCCCGGCTCAATGTGCTGGATTTACAGAAATTAATTCGCTCCATCCCCAAGGTAGTTATCGCGCTGGTGGCAGGTTATGCGGTCGGGGGCGGTCATGTTTTGCACTTGGTTTGTGATTTAACCTTAGCGGCGGATAACGCCATTTTCGGCCAGACCGGTCCAAAAGTGGGCAGTTTTGACGGCGGTTTTGGCTCTAGTTATCTGGCCCGGGTGGTCGGTCAGAAAAAGGCTCGCGAGATTTGGTTTCTCTGTCGGCAGTATAACGCCCAACAAGCTTTAGAAATGGGTTTGGTTAACCATGTCGTCCCGGTGGAGGAATTAGAGCAGGAAGGGATTAAATGGTCCTTAGAAATTCTCGAAAAAAGTCCCTTGGCGATTCGCTGCCTAAAATCGGCTTTTAATGCTGATTGTGATGGTCAAGCGGGTTTACAGGAGTTAGCGGGCAATGCCACTTTACTCTACTATATGACCGCCGAAGGAGCCGAAGGTAAACAGGCTTTCCTCGAAAAACGTCCCCCCGATTTTAGTCAATATCCTTGGCTACCCTAATCAGTTATCGGTGAACAGTAATCAGTGAAAGGAAAGCAGAAAACCGCCTTGTAATACTGCTCACTTAATACTCCCTACTCCTACTGATCACCGATCACTGATCAGCTATGCTAGTTTAGAGAGAGTAGTTAGGTTCGGTAGCAGCATTGGTTTCAAACAGAAGTGGTTTTTCCCTGATGGCCTTGACTGGGTTGTGTCCGATCTCCTTCTCGAAATGGCTGTGATATTGGGAGACAATCCATGACGATTTACGTTGGTAATCTGGTTTATGACGTCACGACAGATGACTTGAAAGAGGTATTCGCTGAATACGGCACAGTTAGTCGCGTTTACTTGCCCGTAGATCGGGAAACGGGTAAAATGCGCGGTTTTGGTTTTGTGGAAATGTCCTCCGATGAGGAAGAAGCAAAAGCGATCGAAACTCTTGACGGGGCCGAATGGATGGGACGACAGATGAAAGTCAACAAAGCTCGTCCCAAAGAAGATAATTTTGGTGGTGGTGGCGGCGGTGATCGCAAAAACTTCGGTCGCCGCGAACGTTAAAGAGATTCTTTTAAAATTCCCGAAGCGGTTATTTCTGATAACCGCTTTCTTCTGGACTTAAACCGACGTTTTCCGTGACTCAAGGATGGGGTGGATAATTGTCCAGGCCAGGACGATAATTAAAGCCAAGATACCAAAACGAGCCATAGAACTGACTAACTGGTGCAAGGGGAACAAACGGCCTAAAAAGAAGGATAATGTCACCATAATCGTCGCCCACACCGTTGCTCCACCGAGATTACAGAGGAAAAAGCGACCGTAGGGCATTCGGGCAATTCCCGCCATGGGACCTGCAAAGATTCTTAACAGGGCCACGAAGCGACCGAAAAAGACCGCCCGGGGTGCATTTTTACTAAATTGTTCCTTGGCTAATTCTAGTTTTTGAGGCGGAATCCGAAAGAATTTGCCAACTTTTAACAAAAACGGCCAACCCCCAGCGCGACCGAGCCAATAGCCAAAATTATCGCCTAAAACTGCTCCTGTAATTGCGCTGACTAAAACTAACCAATAGTTCAAATCACCGCTACCGGCAAGGAAGCCGCCCACAATGGTGATGGTTTCCCCGGGGATGGGAATCCCGGTATTTTCGAGGGTGATGCCGACAAATACTGCCCAGTATCCGTATTGGTGGGCGATTTCTTCAATATTTTCTAGGGATAATAGCTCTAGGGACATGGAGCGCTTTCTTAACAAAGGTTTACGAATATTCTAAGATATTTTTACAGGATTTAACCGTGGCTGAACATGACTTTTCCCAGTATTGATTTATTAGCAATTCGTCAGGGTCAGATAAAAGATTTAGCGGGCATGAATTTGGCAGGGGCTGATTTAGCGGGGGCCGACCTAGCAGGGGCGAATTTACGGGCAAATTTACGCGGTGCTGACTTGACAGGGGCAAATTTAAGGGGAGCAGATTTTCGTAATGCCGATTTACGCGGGGCAATTCTCCTCGATGCGATCGTCGCTGGGGCAAGTTTGGCCGGCGCTTTTTTAGCCGGGGCGGTTTTTAATCATCTAGATTTGTCCGGGGCAGATTTTCGCGGCGTCGATGGCCGGGGAGTGAGTTTTGTCGGGGCGATTTTAACCCAAGCGGATTTTACTAGCGCTAATCTTTCTGGGGCAGATCTATCGGCCACCGATTTAGAGGAAGCAATTTTTTTTGGGGCGATTTTACGGGGAACAAATTTTACTGATGCCAATCTTCTTTGTGCTAGTTTAGCCTCGGCAGTAACCACGGGGGCAATTTTCGATCGAGCTTGTTTAGAAGGGACAGGATTAACCTAAGTAGGTAGTCGTTAAAAGTTATCAGACACCCCCCTTATCAAGGGGGGACTAAGGGGGGATCGGCACCCCCCTTATCAAGGGGGGCAGGGGGGATCAGAGGCAAAATCTATCTTCAATTTAATTATAACTACTTACTTAAATGGCTGATAGATAAAAGAAGATGAGTTTCTAATCGGTTGCTATCTACCTCCATGGCTCCAGCTATTCTGAACCATTTAACACTTTTTCGTCCCTGGCTCTTCTTCTTGGCCAAATTGATCAAGTTTTTGCCATTCTCGACCGGAAAATTTAATTTAATTGTCCGGGTAATCAGTCCAGTTATTGAAGAATTTTTACTAACCAATTAAGCAATCAACCTAGTTCCTTAAGGGAACCTAGTAGAAAAGATTATACTCAAAAATGATAGGATTGATTGATACCTAGCTGCCGTTAATCGCCATCGATGAGACCTTTACGCCAACTTTACCGCTATTTAAGTTTATTTTGCCTCTGTCTTCTTCTGACCGTGGGCTGTCAGTCCACTAATTCCAATTTACCACAACGAGATAGCGATCGCCTGATGATCGGGACAACCCTAAAACCACGCTCGATCGATCCTGCCGATAGTTATGAGTTAGCAGGACTTTTTATTATTTATAATCTCGGTGAAACTCTCTACACCTACGCGGAAGGAACCACTAATTTAAAGCCTCTCCTGGCCAGGGAATTACCCAAAATTAGCCCCGATGGTTTGACCTATACTATCCCAGTACGTCGAGGAGTTATTTTTCATGATGGCACGGTTTTTAACGCAGAGGCGATGAAGTTTTCCCTAGAAAGATTTATCAAAAATGGTGGTGAACCTTCCTTTCTTCTCCGGGATACAATTGATAAAATCACTGCTACCAAAGAAGACGAAATTACTATTAAACTAACCAGACCTTTTGCCGCCTTTCCCGCTCTTTTAGCTTACCCCGGAGCCTGTGCAGTTTCACCCAAATTTTATCAAATTGGCGAGGGTAAATTTAAACCTGAAGAATTTATCGGCACGGGACATTATCGATTAAAAGCAGTTACCAGCGATTCTTTTAGTTTAGAAGCCTTCGATCGCTATTGGGGAGAACCGGCCAAAAATAAGGGAGTTAATGTTCAAATTTATCTCTCGAATCCTGCCAATTTATTCAACGGTTTTCAGACGGGTGCGGTGGATATTGCCTATCAATCTTTACTCCCTCCTCAAGTGAGAAAATTACGCACAGAAGCGGCGCAGGGAAAATGGCAAGCCATCGAATCTTCTGGGGCAGCAATTAACTTTATGAGCGTCAATCTCAAAAGTGAACCCACCAACAATATTTTAGTGCGACAAGCCATTGCTTCTCTAGTCGATCGAGATTTACTTAATGAGCGCATTTTACAAGGTCAAGGCATCCCTCTTTTTAGTCTCATTCCTACTACTTTTTCCGAGTCACAACCGGTGTTTAAAGAGCGCTATGGCAACCATAATATAGAGCAAGCTAAACAATTACTAAAAGCCGCTGGTTATAGTCCAGAAAAACCCGCAATTGTAGAAGTTTGGCACTCCTCGGGATCGATTACTTCCAGCAGCGTGGCGGCAGTGATGAAAGCCCTATCAAAACGGGATTTAGATAATAGGATTCAATTTGAACCCAATAGTATCCTAGGAGCGGCCTTTTTCCGTAATATTAGCCAGGGACTTTATACCACTGCCCTATCTAATTGGTATCCGGATTTTTTGGATGCAGATAACTATATTTATCCCTTTTTAGATTGTGCTAAAGGTTCCCCAGAAACTGGCTGCGAAGAAGGAGGATCGCAAAGTCAAGGCTCATTTTTTTATAGTCAAGAAATGAATCAATTAATCGCACAATCCCGTCGGGAAAGTAACCCAGCCAAAAGAAAGCAAATCTTTGGCAAAATTCAAGAAATTCTCGCCGATGAAGTTCCCTATATTCCCCTTTGGCAAACCAAGGAATACGCTTTTGCTCGCCATGGCATCACGGGGGTTATCATCAATCCCAGTCAGACTTTTCCCTTTTGGACAATTGCCAAAAAATCCTGATAATTAATTATTAGGAATCAGCCTTGAATCAGTTATCAGTTATCAGTTATCAGTTATCAGATGTGAGTTTTCAGTTCACTGATTACTGTTTACTGTTCACTGACAAAACTCTCTATTTCCTTCCCCATTCTCCATTTTCCTATGAAACTAACAGCAATGTCCTTTAATATTCGCTACGATAAACCCGATCCCGATGAGCGTAATTGGCGAGTAAGAAGGGAAGCAGTAGCGGCTTTAATTGCTCACTATTCTCCTGATATAATTGGTACCCAGGAAGCTCGCGCTAATCAACTATTGGATCTACACCGTTTATTGCCAAAATACCAAAGTTTAGGACGCGATCGCAGAGGGACAGGATTAGATGAACATTGTGCGATTTTATATCAACCAAGTCGGTTAAAATGTTTAGAAATATACGAATTTTGGCTATCAGAAACTCCCGATATTATTGGCAGTATCACTGAAGCTTGGGGTAATCCTTATCCCCGCATGGTAACGGGGGCTAAATTTGGCACTCTTGAGGGGCAAACTTTGCAGTTTTATAATACCCATCTCGATTACTATAGTGACAAAGCTAAGGACTTAGGGGCTAAGTGCATACAGGAGCATTTTTGTCAACTAGATTTAACAGAAGATTACCTATTTTTAACGGGGGATTTTAATGTTAATTCTCAGCAATTACCCCGTCAGATTTTAACTCAACCTCTCCGGCAAGAAATTAAATTAAAGGACGCTTTAGCAGATTTGGAATTAGCAGAACAAATGAGCTTTAATAATTACACCGATACCCCTTATTTAGCCATCGATACAATTTATTATGATAGCCGTTTACAGTTAGATTGGGCCAAAGTCGATCCTTCCCGTTGGTTGAATCTGATTCCTTCCGATCATTATCCCGTAATTGCTGCTTTTACCTTGCCCTAAAAATAGATGATTTTTTTATTTAGCAAATATATAGATGGTAAAAGCTTCAGCAGACTTTGGTGATTCGGTGGTTAAATTTGTTCGGTGTTTTAAACAGGAAAAAACCTCAAGAAGTGATATTTTTGTGGCTATTAAGTAGCTGGTTATAATTAAATTAAAAATGGATTTTAGGTTCGATCCCCCCTGCCCCCCTTGATAAGGTAGGGTTGATTCATGAATCAACCCTACCATTGATAAGGGGGGTGTCTGATAATTTTTAACGCCTACCTAATTATCGATGCAACTCTGTTTATTTTCCTCCGGGGATTAGTTAGCAATCCTCTGTTTATTTGACTAATTCCACCCCATCTTTGCCGTCAATCTCTTGTAGATAAACTTTTACCTGTTCCTCGGCTGCGGTGGGGAGTTTTTTGCCCGTAAAATCTGGGTGAATTGGTAATTCCCGATGACCACGATCAACGAGTACTAATAAGCGGATTTTTTGCGGTCTGCCATACTCAATAATAGCATTGAAAGCGGCGCGGATTGTGCGACCTTTATAGATAACATCATCGACTAAAATCACGGTTTTTCCCGTGACATCTAGGGGCATTTTGGTTTTAGCAGGAGTGCGGGTTTTAATGCGATCGAGATCGTCGCGATAGAAGGTAATATCGATCGCTCCCACGGGAACTTTTACCCCTTCTAAGCTCTCAATTTGACTAGCAATTAAATTAGCTAAAGGCACTCCTCGCGTGTAGATACCGATCAAAATCAAGTTATTTAAATCGCCACTTTTTTCGATAACTTCCGAAGCCAAACGGGTAATAGTGCGACGAATTTCGTCAGCCGAGAGAATTTCAATTAACTGTGGGGTCATAATTTTCCAAGACAAGGGGGGATAGGGGATAGGGAAATTTTGACGGAAATGGACTTTTTTTTTCTTTTTCTTTTTCTTTTAAAACCATCTTGCCACTAACGAATATAATTATTTTCACTTACCTATTTTAACTCGATCGCTCATGAGTGATGAATTATTGCAAAAATCCGCCCTAGAATTAGCCCAACTGATTCGCACTAAACAAATCTCCCCCCTAGAATTAACCCATTTATACCTCGACAGAATCGAGAAATTTGACTGTCAAATTGGTAGTTTTGTCCATGTCGCCAGGGAAAGCGCCCTAGCAACCGCGAGCGCCCAAACGGAACAATTAAGTCAAATCGCCGCTACTGCCGAATTACCGCCTTTTTTTGGAGTTCCCACCGCCATTAAAGACTTAAATGCCGTCGCTGGAATGCCGGTTAGTTACGGAGTCGCCGCTTTACAGGGAAATATTGCCCAATACGACGAAGGAATCGTCACCAGAATGAAAATGGCGGGTTTTATCCTTCTGGGCAAAACTGCCACTTCCCAGTTAGGGTCCTTTCCCTACACCGAAAATCCGGGTTTTTTGCCGACTCGTAACCCCTTCAACCGCGATTATACCGCAGGAGGTTCCAGTGGTGGCGCGGCGGCGGCGGTAGCGGCGGGTTTCTGCCCGATTGCCCAGGGTTCCGACGGTGGCGGTTCCATTCGTACTCCGGCGGGTTGTTGCGGTTTGGTGGGGATAAAACCCAGTCGTGGGCGCGTTTCCTATGCCCCGGTGGGGGAATTTCAAAGCGGTATCGCCACTAACGGCACTCTTTCTAAGACGGTGGCAGATGGGGCGGCGCTGCTTACCGTGATTTCGGGCTATACGACGGGCGATCCCTACTGGCTACCCGATCCGCCCTTTTCTTTCCTAGAAGCCACTCAAAGAGCCGTAAAACCCCTGAGAATCGCTTTTGCTACTTCCATATCCCCCTTCGGCGAGGCGGCTTCCGTCTATAAAAATGCTGTCCTCGACACGGCTAAAATTTTAGAGGGTATGGGGCATCATTTAACGGAGTATTCTCCCGATTTACAGGCGTTAATCGCTCCTTTTCGCCGTATTTGGCAAGCGGGTACGGCGGCGACGGGAATTCCCAGGGAGTTATTAAGTCCCCTTAACCAATGGTTATTGGACAATTCTGGCAGCGCGGGGGAATACCTGCAAGCGGTGCGGCAGATGCACGTTATTTCGCGGCAAATTGTGGCGATGTTTGATAATTTTGATGTCTTACTTTTGCCCATTTTCCTACATCAACCCCCCGGAATTGGTGAGTGGGAGAATTTACCACCGCAAGAAGCGGTTGATAGGATGATTGCTTGGATTGCTCCTTCTCCGATTGCTAATGCGAGTGGTTTACCTGCGATTGCTTTACCCACAGGAGTGGATAGTCAGGGTTTACCCGTGGGAATTCAGTTAGTGGGCAAACCTGCTGATGAAATCACTTTGTTAGGTTTATCGGCACAATTAGAGGCAGCTAATCCTTTAGGTTTGATGGCTAATTTTAACTAGCGATACTTTCGGTAAATTGGGGAATGGAAGCGATAAGTTTACGGGTGTAATCACTTTGGGGAGAGTTAATAATTTGGTTAGCTGTACCCATTTCCTCAATTTTACCTTTATTCATCACCATAATCCGATCGCTCATAAATCTGACGACACTTAAATCGTGGGAAATAAAGATATAAGTGAGATTAAATTCCTGCTGTAATTCTTTGAGTAAATTTAAGACTCCCGCTTGCACGGAAACATCTAAAGCAGAGACAGATTCATCACAGATAATAAACTGAGGATTTAAGGCTAAAGCGCGAGCAATACACACCCTTTGTCGTTGTCCTCCCGATAATTGATGGGGATAGCGATCAAACCAATTAGGATCAAGTTTAACTCGTTCTAATAAATATTCTACTCGTTGCCGTCGCTTTTGGGAATTGCCGCCGGTATGATGAATAACCATCGGTTCTAAAATTGCTTTACCGATGGATAAACGGGGATTCAGGGAGTTGTAGGGATTCTGAAAAACTATCTGTAATTCCCGTCGCAGTAGTCTTAATTTTGGATCGCTGGGGTTTAATTTAGCGAGATTTTCTCCTCGGAAATAGATATCTCCAGAAGTGGCAGGAATTAAGCGCAGAATTGTCCTTGCTAAGGTAGATTTTCCGCAGCCCGATTCACCGACTAAACCCAGGGTTTCCCCCCGTTTAACGGCAAAACTGACCTGATCTACGGCATTAAAAAAGGTCTTTACTTGCCCGAAAACTCCCTTAACTGGAAATCTAACCGATAAATTTTCTACCGATAAAATATTCTCGTGATGTTGTAAACCTTCAATTCTGCTTTCTTCCTCCTGGAGAGTAATAAATTTAACTGCCGGTGGAGTAATTTCCTGTAAGTCAATAATCTTACCTTGAGAGTCATTTTCCACTCGTAAAAAATCGCTGACGGTGGGCAATTTTTCTGGACGAGAGTTTAAGCGAGGACGACAGGCAAGTAAACCTTTTGTGTAGGGATGTTGGGGATAATTTAATACTTCTTCTTTTGTTCCCTGTTCGACAATTTCTCCTTGATACATTACGACAATTTGATCGGCAATTTCGTTAATAACTCCTAAATCGTGGGAGATAAAAACCATTGACATTTCTCGATCGCTTTTACACAAATCTCTTAATAATCTTAATATTTCTGCTTGGACAGTCACATCTAAAGCGGTGGTTGGTTCATCGGCAATTAATAGGGTAGGATTACAAGAAATCGCCATGGCAATCATTACCCTTTGTAATTGTCCCCCCGATAATTCGTGAGGATAACGCTTGAGAATTGCCTCTTTTTGTTCCTGAATATAAGTTCTAATTTTTTCTCTGACATGACCCTTATTTTCTAAGGGAAAAGTTTCTATATACTGCTCCTCCAACTGTTCATCACTGGGTAATAAACGCACTTCTTGCAGTAGAGATATTGCTTGATTTTTTGCCTGTTCAGTGGTGACTTTTTGATGCAGTAAAATTGCTTCGGTGAGTTGAAACTCGATGTTATAAACTGGATTAAGAGAACTCATTGGTTCTTGGAAAATCATCGCCATTTCTCCCCCGCGATAATAACGCAATTCTTCCGGGGGAATAGATAATAAATCTACTGCTTGCATTGACTGACCTTTTGCCGGACGAAAGCAAATTTCTCCCCCGGTAATTTTTCCAGGAGAAGGAACCAATCCCATGAGTGCGAGGGAGGTGACAGATTTTCCTGAACCCGACTCCCCCACACAACCGAGAACTTGACCTTTCTGCAAGCTAAAACTAATGTTATTAACGGCGACTGTTGTTCTTTTCTGATTAGAAAATTCAACGGTGAGATGGTGAACGTCGAGAACTTTGTTATCCATGGGTCTTTAAACAGAAAGACAGATTCGATTTACTTATAAATATAGCTTTTTCTGTTCCCAGTAGCTGGGTGCAATTAATTCGTAGATAGCTGGCGACATCTCGCTTGCAAGGGAGAATTTTGCCAGCATTAAGAAGATTTTCGTCTCTCAGCGATCGCCATTTACCAGAGACTTGTCAGACTAAATCCTGTTTAGACCGATAATTGAGAATAGTTATACCAAATCCGGTTATTAAAAACTGATTATCTATTGCTCCTATTGCCTATTGCCTGTCCTGATATGTAGGGTTTGCTGAATAAATCTAAAAACCTTGTTGGGTAAAACTTTTAGACCTTTTGGCCATCAAAAAGTAATGGATCTGGGAGTGATCGGGGGAAAAATTCCTGGACTTTTTCCCTGAAAATTAGGTAATTGACCCCCTCAAAATCGGTAAAACCCTACACCCCACACCCCACACCCTACACCCTGCCCCCAGGAAAAACTTTTTGCCGCAAACCCTATGTAGCCTATACTCAACGGATTT
>NZ_JAPZRB010000297.1:0-3770 GCF_027531105.1 Microcystis sp. LE18-22.4A | reverse complement strand
TGAGGTAGTCAGTTACCTAATTTTCAGGGAAAAAGTACCTGAATTTTACCCCCGATCACTCCAATGGCTGGCACTTTTTGAGGGGAAAAAAGTCCAAAAGTCTTATCCAACAAGGTTTTTAGATTTATTCAGCAGACCCTATTTAAGTTGAGTTGAACTTCGGTGAAATCTTCGGAAGATAACGTTTCTGCTAATTTGTCTAGTCTAATTTCTGACTCAATCCCTGCCTCCTGAGTGATGATTACATTTCGATTTTTAGCTACTCCTCCTAGATACTTCAGTTTTCTGTCTTCTAATCCCTTGATGAAGGAACTATTGTTACCATAGGCTCCATCAATGAGGACTATTCCAGGTCGATAACCTCTCTCTAAACTTTTGTCAATTAACTCTCAGGCGATGTCCGGCTTTTTCTTGAATTCTCGGTCTTCTTTTCCTTTTTCTAGAGAATCGGCATGGCGATATATTTCTAGGTCTAAAGGGGGGCTTTTTTTTCCGTCGTATAGATGGGTGGTAACTGTTACGGCTCTTCTGGTTTCTGTGTGGAAACGAGGTCTATACTGAGAGTTTTTTCGGCAAAATAGTCCTAAAAGTCTTGCCCAATAAGCACTTCACGATTCCATAAGTAAAAATTATCACACAAAGTCGAGAAGAACCAAAAATTTTGCTGCTAAGATTCAACATATAACCTTTAGTTCGTTAGACAGATGACAACCTTAACTGGAATAGTCGAATCAGCCTCTGCGGGAGAAACTGGATTTGATACCGATTATATACTAGACTTAGCTAAGGCGAAATTATTTTATCAAAGCGGTTATCGTTTCTGCTTACGCTATCTTTCCCTTTCCCAAGAAACTACCAAAGATTTAACCAACGGTGAAGCCAATGCCATTCTAAATGCCGGGTTAGCTTTGATGCCCGTCCAACACGTGCTTTATAAAGGTTGGACACCAAGTGCCACACTGGGGGAAAACCATGGTAAAGCAGCCGTCGAAAACGCCAAAACAGTCGGGTTTCCCGCTAAAGTCAATGTCTGGTTAGACTTAGAGGGAATTGATCCACAGGCAACTGTCCAAGACGTAGTAAATTACTGCAACAATTGGTTCGATCAAGTAAACGAAGCTGGCTATCTACCTGGTTTGTATGTAGGGGCTAATTCTATTTTAAACAGTTCAGAATTATACAAGGATCTCAAATTTCAATACTATTGGCATTCCTTGAGTACTGTTCCTGATGTTGCTGTTCGAGGATATCAAATGACTCAACAAGGGGTGCCTCAACCAGTTCATGGTATTAGGATTGATAAAAATACTACTCATAATGATAATTTGAATGGGATTGTACAGTGGCTCATTCGTAAAATAGATTCTCAGTCGTGAATTACCCCACAGACATGATCGGATGCAGTATTTTAATCAATTAACTAACTAAGGCGATAATTGTTATGATTTCTGTCAATGGTTTGCGCGGTCCTCGTATTTTTAGCGGTGCATTAGTCTTTGTTAATCCTGATAGTACGACACCGCAAGTCATTCCTTTTCAATATAATCCGAGTCGCTTGCAACGATCCTTAGAACCCCAAATGGCAGGAGGTGAGGAAAATAACCGTTCTCTTGCCATCCGCTATACAGGCGCACCCGTTGAAATAATCAACATAGATATCCAGTTAGATGCTTCCGATAAACTGTGCCACGATGATCCGATTACAGTTCAATTAGGCATTTATCCTTATTTAGCCGCCTTAGAACTCTTAGCTTTTCCTTCCCTTAATCAAGTCCAAAAGAATCAATCTTTACTAGCAAATGGCACGCTAGAAGTAGCATCTTTGACCTCTCCTGATATTTACTTGGTTTGGGGGCCTCAGAGGGTGCTTCCTGTGAGAATCAATAACTATACAATTGTGGAAGAATTGTTTGATGCTCGCCTCAATCCTATTCGAGCGACGGTTTCCTTGAGTATGCGAGTGTTAAACTACTCAGATTTGAGTTCTTCTAACCCTCAATACCATCAATTTAGTGCCTATCAAAATATCTTACAATCTATGTCTCGTAGTGCTATTACTACTTCCAGTCAGATGTTGGGAGTGAATGTCAATCAACTTAGATAAACCATTGAAATTGAGGAGGATTTTAAGTCTAAATGTTTGACCATACCAGTCGCTATTATGCTATTGCCGATGCTCGATATACGAGTTCTACTGGGCAGGAAATTATTTATAAACGCCGTCGTTTTCTTCCCCAAGCTCAGGATTTACCCTTTCTCACGAATGTTAAGGTTAATGATGGTGATCGGTTAGATATTATTG
Source organism: Microcystis sp. LE18-22.4A (assembly GCF_027531105.1). Lineage (NCBI taxonomy): Bacteria > Bacillati > Cyanobacteriota > Cyanophyceae > Chroococcales > Microcystaceae > Microcystis > Microcystis sp. LE18-22.4A. Next base: position 1,468 of record NZ_JAPZRB010000297.1, on the reverse strand, counting down.
CGGCCAAAACTTTAGGTAATCCCCTGTTATTTTGGCGAATTGCGGATGCAAATAATGGGATGAATCCCATAGATTTGACTGAACGGCCAGGACGCATTTTAAAAGTTGCGATTCCCCAAGTACCTGGAGAATAATCATGACGGGAACAGGTATTACGCTAAGATTAGCATTAGGAAAAAATCGGCCCAGTCCTGCGCCCCAATTTATTGCTGAATCCCTGCAAAGTGTCGAGATTACCCAAAGCGATCAAAGTCCGTCGAAGTTTCAATTATTGTTTCATGCTGACCGAACCAAAGGACTAAGTACCGATTATGAGTTATTGAGAAGTCCCCTCCTCACCCCAAAAAATCGAGTAATTCTGACCATCACACTTAACGGAACACCGAGTATTTTAATAGATGGATTTATTACCCAACAAGAATTAATTCACTCTCAAGAATTTGGGGCAGCTATGTTATCGGTGACAGGGGAAGATGTTAGTATTGTCATGGATCTGTATGAATACTCGACCGAATATCCCAATTTGGGACACATCGCAATTGTTGAATTAATTCTCGCCAAATATATTCCTTTACTCGGTTTAATTATTCCCGAAATATTTCCTGCTACGTTACCCCCTTATCAATCGCTACAAGTGGATTGGGTTCCCCAACAAAATGCCACTGATCGCGCCTATCTTCAGCAATTAGCCGCCAGACACGGCTATCTTTTTTATATGAGACCAGGGCCAACTTTCTTGAGCAATATCGCCTACTGGGGTCCCCCCGTACGTAGGGGAAACCCACAACCCGCTATGACTGTGGACATGGGACCTGCGACCAATGTAGAATCGATTAACTTTTGCTATGATGCTCTATCACCCACCCTAGTCTATGGTTTTGCCCAGTCCGACCCCCTTCAACCCGAATTATCAGAAGACATCCCGATTGTTACCACTAATAGTACCCGAACGCCCCTATCTCAGTCCGAACTGCAACCCTTAGAACTGTCTCTGCCCTTTGTACGAACCCAACAGTTTACAGATCCCCGTCTCGGTCCCCCAGATGCTTTAGCAAAAGCCCAAGCGATTACCGATTTATCGATGGATAACGTCGTGGTTGCTCAAGGACAATTAAATACGCTTCGTTATGGGCATATTTTGCAAGCCCCCGGTCTTGTAGGCGTTCGAGGTGTCGGTTATAGCTATGATGGTCAATATTATGTCCAAAGTGTTACCCACAAAATCGCGCGCGGGAATTATCAACAAAAATTTACTTTAACCCGTTCTGGTCTGGGAAGTCTGACGAATTTTGTTCAACCCTAATCTTAATTTAATTCTGTTTAATTTTTGACATCCTCGCCGCCGTAAAACGGACGGCGATTCCCAAACCTCACGATTTGGGTTTCTGCTTCTTTCCCGAAGGATTTTTCGCACCTGCCTTAACAGATTTACTCTGTTCTGGTCATCAGGTCGCTCTACAGACTGACA
>NZ_JAPZRB010000555.1:0-12253 GCF_027531105.1 Microcystis sp. LE18-22.4A | reverse complement strand
TCAGGGGGTCAATTACCTAATTTTCAGGGAAAAAGTGCCTAAATTTCCCCCCCGATCACCCCAATGTCTGGCACTTTTTGATGGGAAAAAAGTCTAAAATTCTTATCCAACAAGGTTTTTAGATTTATTCAGCAGACCCTAAGTAGGGTTTGCTGAAAGAGTTTTTTCAGCTTAATCAAGCCCAACAATCTCCCCCTTGCCGGCAATCACTTCGCCGATTTGGTAGGCATTAATCCCAGAGGATTGTAGTTGATTAATAGTCGATCGAGCCAGATCTGATGGGACAATGATCACAAAACCGATACCCATATTAAAAGTATTAAACATGGCTTCGGGATTAACCGATCCCATCTGGGCTAACCAGTGAAAAATCGGCAAAACTGGCCAACTTTCGCGGTAAATCTGCACGGAATGCCCTTTACCTAAGCAGCGGGGCAAATTTTCCGGGATGCCACCCCCGGTAATGTGGGCCATGGCGTGAATATCTAACCCAGAGCGCAGAAGTTCTAGCACAGGTTTGACATAAAGTCTAGTGGGAGTTAACAAAACTTCACCTAAGCTAGAGCCAGCCAAAATTTCGGGGCAATCTTGCCAATTTAAGCTCTGGGTGTCGATAATCTTACGAACAAGACTAAAACCGTTACTGTGAACCCCACTACTGGCTAAACCGATAGCCACATCGCCGATTTGCACCTTACTGCCGTCGAGTAATTGACTTTTTTCGACAATACCGACGCAAAAACCCGCTAAATCGTACTCTCCCGCCGAATAAAACCCCGGCATCTCCGCCGTTTCCCCTCCCAAAAGAGTACAACCACTATCACGACAGGCCCTAGCGATTCCCGATACCACCGCTGCTAACTGTGACGCTTCCAGTTTACCGGTGGCGAGATAATCCAAGAAAAATAAAGGTTCAGCCCCGGAGGTTAAGACATCGTTGACGCACATGGCCACGAGGTCAATTCCCACCGTATCATGGCAATTGAGACTATGGGCAATTTTCAGCTTGGTTCCCACACCATCAGTTCCCGATACTAACACCGGTTGCCGATAACCGGAAGGTAACTGAAAATAGCCGCCAAAACCGCCTAAACCGCCGATAACTTCGGGACGGAAGGTACTTTCCACATTTTGGCGAATTTTCTCGACAAAAGCGCGTCCCGCTTCCACATCCACGCCCGCTTCTTTATAATCCATGCCCAATTGACCGATTGTATCTCTCAAATTTTACCCAGATTTCGGTCCCATGGGAATTATGAATTATGAATTATGAATTGGGAAGTGGGGAGGAAAGGGTGCGCGAGACGGCCAAAATTGCTGCTTTGACTCGAAGGTGAGAATCCGTCGTAACGCAGCACCTATGATCGACTCATCGACTAAGTAGCTGGTTACAATTAAAGATAAAATACAAAGAACCAGAAGCCTGCGCCACTATCTAACAATTAATTGAGATTGCTTAATTAGGGTTTGCTGAAAAAGTACGGGCGAAGCATTCGGATAGAAAATCTACGGTTTCACCGATAGGTTATTACCCGAATGCTTCGCCCCTACAGGACGCAATCGCCGCTCAAGATGCCAGGTTTTGAAGCACGATTATCTCAAAATCTTGCACCTGTTTCGCAAGAAAAGCCACAAAACTCTTACCTTGCCTACATTTCACATTTATTCAGCAAGCCCTAATTAATTAGGAGTTTAGCAAAATGTCTAACGAAACGGTCACTTATTCCCTTGAGGCTGTCTTGACAAGGATTGAGGGGAAAATCGACTTTTTACAAAGAGATGTCAACGAGCGTTTAAACAAGCTAGAGATAGGACAATCAGAATTAAGAGGGGACATTAAAGCTTTAGATGAGCGACTAACCGCAGAAATTAAAGGGTTAACTGCAAGGGTCGCTGATCAAGAATTTACCAATCGGGGGATTCTGATAGCTTTGGTTGTTGCCATTTTAGGAGGAGCGGCCAAAATTTTTGGTTTTCTCCCCAATCCTTGACAGCGATCGCATAATGTTTGCAGAAATTAACGCCCAATTGAAACGGCTAAAAAATTAAACTACTTGATCGAATGTCTTTTCTGTCAATCTTCTTGGGGATATTTTTCCCAAAGATCCGTGATTTGGCGAAGACTTTGGAAGTTGCCATTACCGAGGATCAAATGATCTAGGAGAGGAATGGCTAGATAGGTGGCTCCCTGTAATAATTGTTCTGTGAGTAAAATATCGTCTTGACTAGGCGCAAGTGACCCAGTGGGGTGATTATGGGCGATAATTAACTTAGTAGCTGATTGTTTCACTACTTCTCGAAAGATTTCTCGCGGATGTACCAGTGTTTCTGTGGCTGTGCCGATAGTAATCACTTTGAGTGCGATTAACTGATTTTTGACATCGAGTAAAATAACGGCGAAACGTTCCTGAGACTGATACATTAGTTCGTGTCCAAGAATAGCGGCAGCGGTATCGGGACTATCGATGACCATTTTTTCCGTCGGTCGTCGTTGAAAAGCCCGTTTTCCCAATTCGATCGCCGCTAGAATAGTAGTGGCCTTAGCCGGTCCAATGCCATGAATAGCGGTTAATTCCTGGGGGTGAATATCCCTCAAAACGTCCAAAGGCTCCCGGCGATATTTACTCAATTCGTTGAGAATATGCTGTCCTAAACCCACTGCCGAGAGTTTGCCTTTACCTTGACCTGTAGCTAGTAAAATCGCTAATAATTCGGCGTTACTGAGGTTTTTAGCCCCGACACTGATTAAACGTTCCCTGGGTCTTTCACTGACGGGAATATCGGCAATTCTTAAGCTGTAGGTCATGGAAGTGGCAAGCTACCGCGATAAAATTCCATCATAATCGCAATTTTAGCCAGTGCCTAGAGGGATTTGGCTGGCAAATCAAGGGGAAAAACTCTCCTTACCGATAGCGAATTCCCGCATCTTCGAGGCGCTGTAAAGCTTCCCCTAATCGCGGGATATCGGCGATTAAACTGACGCGCACATAACCTTCCCCTCCCTCTCCAAAAGCATTGCCCGGAGTGACCACGACACCAGTTTTTTGGAGGACGCTGAGGGCGAAATCCGTGGAAGTCATACCGACGCTACAGGGGACCCAGAGATACATTGTCGCCTTAGAGGGGGGAATATCCCAACCTAATTGCGCCAAACCTTTGATGAAAAAATCTCGTCGCTGCCGGTATCTTTCCTGTACTTGTTTGACGTATTCATCCGGCAGTTGTAGGGCGGTTTCGGCCGCCTTTTGGATGACGGAAAAGATGCCATAATCGAGATTGGTTTTCAGGGTGCGTAACCCTTGAATAATATCGGAATTGCCCACGACAAAACCGACGCGCCACCCGGCCATATTATAGGTTTTCGAGAGGGTATGAAATTCCACACTAATCTCTTTTGCCCCCGGAATTTCTAATAAACTGGTGGGCTGATAACCATCAAAACTTAATTCAGCATAACAGAGATCATGGACGAGCATAATCTCATAGTGCTGGGCCCAGGCAACGATTTTCTCAAAAAATTCTCGGGGGGCAATGGCGGCGGTGGGGTTACTGGGATAGTTAAAATAGAGGATTTTCGCCTGTTTAGCCACATCTTCGGGGATAGAATCGATATCTATCAGCCAATCCTGTTCTGCTTTTAAAATGATCGGGTATAGCGTCGCCCCAGCAATCAAGGGACCGCGAAAATGGGCGGGATAGGCGGGACTGGGAACTAAGACCACATCGCCGGGGTTAACATAAGCCAAAGCCAGGTGGGATAGGCCCTCTTTGGAACCTAGCAGCGGTAAAGCTTCGTTATCGGGATTGAGTTCCACACCATAAGAGCGATCATACCATTTAGCGATCGCCTCTCGGAAACTGGCGGTTCCTTCAAAGGGTGGATAACCGTGAAATTGGGGGGTTTCAAAAGCTTGAATGGCCGCTTCGATAACTGGACGCGGGGCAGCACCGTCTGGGTTGCCCATACCTAAATCGATTAAATCTAGTCCTTCTTTGCGGGCTAAGGCTTTTAATTCATCCAAGCGGGCGAAAACGTAGGGGGGTAAGGCACTTAATCGCTTGGCGCGGCTATTCGTCCAATCTACACTCATTACTTCTTGGCTTACTGATCGAGGTAATCTAACATTATGACACGAGTGTATGGCTAATTTAGCAGTCAGTTATTAAGCTGACTTCTTTGTGCCTCAATATTGCTAGAATTGCCTGACATCGGAGATGGAGAGCCAAACTAAGGTAATCTGATTAATAGAGGCTGAAAATTACTGATTAGCCCCAGCATTACCCCCATTCTTCGCCATTATCGGCCGGTAAGTCCTGACTCCTCACTCCTCAATTCTTTTGTAAAATATGACTGCGATCGCTGTTCAGATAACTTCTATTTTACCCCCCGACACGACAGTTATTACCTGGCAACAAGTGCCAAAAGAGGAACAAGAAAGATTATCAAGGGCAATTAGGGGCAAAAGTCCTGAAATTATAGTTTATCCCGCTAATACGGCTGCTTTATCCTCTCTGGTGCGTTTTAGCAACGAAAATCGTCTGTCTTTACTGGCCTACGGTCAAGGCAGTAAATTAGATTGGGGTGGGTTAGTCGAGTCGCCCGATATTTTAGTTAGTACCCAAAATCTCAACCGGATTATTGACCATGCTAGGGGAGATTTAACTATAACCGTGCAAGCTGGGCTTAAACTAGCAGATTTACAGGCTTTTTTAGCTCCTAGCGGTCAATTTATTCCTCTTGATCCCAGTTACGCCGATAATGCCACGATTGGCGGTATTATAGCCACAGCCGACGCGGGAACATGGCGGCAAAGATACGGTGGTGTCCGGGATCTGATCCTAGGATTCTCCTTTATCCGTCACGATGGCGAGATTGCTAAAGCTGGAGGGCGTGTGGTCAAGAATGTGGCGGGATACGACATGATGAAGCTATTTACGGGTTCCTACGGCACTTTAGGGATTATCGATCAGATTACCCTACGACTGTATCCCCAAACTGCTAACTCAGAAACCCTGATAATTAGAGGAAATAGCGAAAATATTAGTAAATTAAGTCAAGTTATTCGGCAATCGGCCTTAACTCCCACCGTGGCTGAATGTTTAAACCCAGGGATGACGCAAGCACTAGGATTAGGGGAAAAAGTCGCTTTACTGCTGCGTTTTCAAAGCATTCCCGAAAGTATTAGCGAACAATCGCAACAGGTGAGTTATTTGGGGCAACAGTTAGACTGTCAGACTAATTATTATCGGGATGAGGAAGAAGTTTCTCTAGGGCAAAGATACCGAAAAACAATCGATAATTATGACCAAGAGGGCAATTTTTTCGGCAAAATAGGATTATTACCCAGCAATTTAGCTCTAGTGATCGACCAAATTAACGGACTAGCCTCGATTAATATTAGTAGTGGGGTGGGTAAAGTTATCTTAAAATCGGAGGAAAATCTTGACAAAATTCGCTCTTTATGCAGTGCCAATCAGGGTTATTTAACGGTGTTAACTGCGCCGCCATCGCTAAAAGAAAAAATTGAACCTTGGGGCTATACAGGTAACGCGATTACCATGATGAAAACCCTAAAAACTAAATTCGATCCTCACGGTATTTTTAGTCCTGAACGCTTTCTTAACAAAATCTAATTTAAAATCATGCAAACCTCCGAACATTCCGTTAACTTTCAAGAATTAATCGACCAAAAAAATCAAGGATTTGACCCCAAGAATCCCCCTGCCCAAGAATTAATCGATAGTTGTGTTCACTGTGGTTTTTGTCTATCTACCTGTCCCAGTTATCGAGTGATTGGCAAAGAAATGGATTCCCCCCGGGGCAGAATTTATCTGATGAATGCCATTAACAAAGGGGAAGCAGTTTTAGACGAAACCACTAGCCAACATTTTGATACTTGTTTAGGTTGTTTAGCCTGTGTTAGTACTTGTCCATCGGGAGTACAATACGATCAATTAATCGCCGCAGTTCGTCCGCAAGTGGAACGCAATCAACCCCGCAGTTTTAAAGATAAAATTATTCGTTTTCTCATTTTTAATCTCTTTCCCTATCCCCTCCGTCTCAAATTATTTTTACCCTTCCTCTGGTTATATCAAACCCTGGGATTACAAACCCTAGTCAGGAAATCGGGTATCTTAAAAATGCTCTTTCCCCGTCTAGCGGCGATGGAATCAATTTTACCCAAAATTACCCTGTCCTCTTTGTTTAAAAACTATGCCGATGTTATTCCCTCCCAAACTGAAAAACGCTATCGAGTGGGAGTAGTTTTAGGTTGTGTGCAGCGCCTCTTTTTCTCGCCGGTAAATGAAGCAACAGTGCGGGTTTTAACTGCCAATGGTTGCGAAGTGGTTATCCCAAAAACCCAGGGTTGTTGTGCCGCTTTACCCGCACATCAAGGACAGGAAAAACAAGCACAAAGTTTAGCCAGACAAATGATCGATAGTTTCGCAGAAACCGAGGTTGATTATATTATTATCAATGCGGCGGGTTGTGGTCATACTCTCAAGGAATATCATCATATTTTAGCCGACGATCCTGAATATAAAGATAAGGCTAAGGAGTTTGTGGCTAAAGTACGCGATGCCCAAGAATTTTTAGCCGCAGTGGGGTTAACTGCTGATTTATCTGCGATTACCGAGACAGAATTAACCCTAGTTTATCAAGATGCCTGTCATCTTTTACACGGACAAAAAATCTCCGTGCAACCACGGCAATTATTGCAAAAAATCCCCAATATTAACTTAAAAGAACCTATCGATGCGGCCTTGTGTTGTGGCAGTGCCGGAGTTTATAATATGCTACAGCCAGATACTGCCGATGAATTAGGTCAGCAGAAGGTACGCAATTTATTAAATACTGGGGCTGCGGTGATTGCTTCTCCTAATCCGGGTTGTTCCCTACAAATTAAAAAACATCTACAATTACAGGGAAAAGATACACCCGTTATTCATCCCATCGAATTATTAGATTATGCGATTCGCGGGCTGAAAATTTCCTAGTTCATCCCCGTTTTATCTTAATTTTTTGAAAATAGAAAACGGGTTTCTTCAAGAAACCCGTTTTCTATTAGATATAGATAGCCCAAGATTTGGCCCAGGTGAGAATTTCATCAACTCGATCGAGGGTTGAAGATTCACAGTAGAGACGCAAAACCGGTTCGGTCCCACTAAAGCGAATTAACAACCAACTGCCATCTTCTAAACGGAATTTATAACCGTCCATAGTATTACAATCAGTCACTTGTTTACCAGCAATTTCCCTTAAGGGTTCCTTATCCAAAGCAGTAATTAACTGATCGCGAGCTTCCATATTAGCTAAGGGTAAATCAATGCGATCATACTCAGAATGAAACCCGGTTTTATCCTGTAATTGCGCGTAAAGATCGCTTAAATCTTGGCCCGATTCTACCACCGCTTCCAAAACGTATAAAGCTGATAATAAAGCATCCCGTTCGGGAATGTGAGTACCATAACCGACACCTCCCGACTCTTCCCCACCAATTAACACAGGAGTGGTCAACATTCGATCGGCGATATACTTATAACCGATCGGGGTTTCAAAGACCGATAAACCGTATAAACTGGCTAATTTGGGGATTAAATCGGAACCGCTCACCGTTTTGACAATTTCCCCTCTCATTCCCTTTTTGCCGGCTAAATGCTCGATTAAAATCGGGATGAGATTTTGGGTGCTTAAAAAATTCCCCCGACCATCGATCGCCGCTACTCGATCGCTATCCCCATCGAAGACCAAACCTACTCGCAAAGGGGCTAAATTTGCGCTGTGAGCCAGTTTATCGATGATTTCCCTCAAATTTCTCGGTAAAGGTTCTGGAGAGCCGCCACCGAACAAAGGATCGCGATTGCCGCGTAATTCCGTGATCCCCACCCCCAAAAGACGCTCTAAACCGGTAGCCGCCGCACCGTGCATGACATCGGAATAAACTTTTAGTTGTCCCGATTCGATCGCGTTGGCAATAGCGGCAATATTAACTTTTTGGCGTAAACCCTGACAATAACCTGACCATGGCTCAAAAGTGTTTAATTTACCGGCAGCTGCGTTAAATTGCGGCGGATTAGACAATAAAGCTTCAATTTGTTGGGTAATTTCCGGCGAGACAGAACCACCAAAATAACCTTTAACCTTCAAACCGAGATATTTGGCTGGGTTATGACTGGCGGTTAACACGATCGCACCGAGAGCATTTTCTGCTCGAGCTGCCCAACTAAAAGCGGGAGTCGGAGCGTAGGATTGGGAGAGAAGCACATCAAAACCGGCTTTTTGAAGCGATTCCGCCGCAGTTTGAGCAAAATCCTCCGCCATAAACCGCCGATCATAGCCGACGATCATCGTCCGCGAACCCGTGATCTGACCATAATTATCCGCTAAAACCTGAGCCGCCAAGGGAGCGAGCAGAGCGACTCGATCGAAAGTAAAATCGGCGGCGATAATCCCGCGCCAGCCATCGGTTCCAAATTTAATCGGGTTCACGGTGGTCATGATTTACGAACTACCCCTAAAATATCCATTTTCCCAATACTGTAACCCGCTCCGTACCCCTTGGCGATAGGCAATGGGGAGATGGGGAAATGGGGAAATGGGGAAATGGGGAAATGGGGAAATGGGGAATTTCAGCTAAAACCCTAAAACCCTAAAACCCCAAAACCCCAACACCCTAACACCCTAAAAACCCAATACCTTTTCAGGTTTCTCGATCATCGGTTTTTGCCGCCGAATCGAGCGCGCCGACTTCACTGGCTAATAATTTTTCCATTAACATTTGTAACTTCATCCGTTCTATATAGGGCCATCCCCCGGTTTCCTCGATATCCCGGAGTAATCCGTATAAGTCCTTACGGGTATTGGGTAAAGATGGCTCGAACATCTGCTCGCGAATTTGCCGATGTAAATTTTCTAAAGTTCGCAGCAACATTAACAAACCGTTACAATCTCCCTGCTGTTCTTGGGCGATCGCTGTCACCGTCGTTACAAGGGAATCTAGTTGGCTATCTAATTGGCTGTTATCTCCCGGCAATCGGCTATTCATGTTCCTATTTGAAAACAGTCACACCAATCATATCAGTCATCAGCTATCAGTTACTGAGAGCCTCCTGACTTGAAAGAGGGTGTGGGGAAGTGGGGAAGTGGGGAAGTGGGGAAGTGGGGAAGTGGGGAAGTGGGGAAGTGGGGTGTAGGGTGTGGGGTGTGGGGTGTGGGGTGTGGGGAAGGAAACCTCTTTCATCTGTGGTGGTGAAAATTTTTTCATCGGGACTGACTCCTAAGCTAAGACGTATTTAAACTGCTTATTCTTCGATTAGCCGAATCTCCTCCAATCTCTTTACTGTTGCCTCTTGCCGGCTGCCTCCCGTCTCCTGACTCCTATCTCCTGACTCCTATCTCCTGACTCCTATCCCCTGCCTGCCGTCCCCTGTCTCCCATCTTCTCAATGGTCACTGATCTTTGATAAACTGAGTTTCGGTGAATTGGCCCGACCGATTCGATAATTCATCAGGCTATGGATCAAGGGTAGTAATTGTAAAGATTGACAAAGAGAGGTTGACATAGATGAGATTTCGTGCCTTGTTAGTTGCCTTTTTAGCCTTGTGCTTAGGGGTGTTGACAGCTTGTAGCGACGCGCCTAGTGCCGTCCTGAATAGAAACGAGCTAACCTATGATGAAATTTTAAACACGGGATTAGCTAACAAATGTCCCCAGATTTCCGAGTTCACCCGGGGTACTCTCCCCTTAGAACGCGGCGAAAGTTATGTGGTGACAGATTTATGCTTGGAACCCCAAGAATATTTTGTCAAGGGTGAACCCGTTAATAAGCGGGAAGCAGCCACCTTTATCCCGGGTAAACTCCTAACCAGAGATACCACCAGTTTAGAACAGATGACAGCGAGTTTAAGCGTAGCCGAAGACGGTGTTTTAACCCTCAAGGAAGAAGACGGTATCGATTTCCAACCCGTTACCGTACAATTACCCGGAGGTGAAAGAGTTCCCCTCTTCTTTACCATTAAAGGTTTCACTGGCAAAACCGAAGCCGGATTTAACTCGATTAACAGTTCCACGGATTTTGAAGGCGAATTTAAAGTTCCCTCCTATCGTGGCGCTGGTTTCTTAGATCCCAAAGGTCGGGGCGTGGTAACGGGTTATGATAATGCTGTTGCTTTACCCGCTAGTGCTGATAGTCAAGATTTCCAGCGCGCTAACGTCAAAGCGACGGAACTGGGTAAAGGTACTATGTCTTTACAGGTAACTAAAGTTGACGCTTCTACCGGCGAGTTTGCTGGTGTTTTTGAAAGTGAGCAGCCTTCCGACACCGATTTAGGCGCAAAAGATGCTGAAGAAGTGAAAATTCGCGGCATTTTCTACGGTCGTCTCGAAGCTCGTGCCTAATTAATAAATTCAGAATTTCTGGAAATTAAGGCGAATTTCTCCCCAGAGAAGTTCGCTTTTTTTCGGCTCTCTTGGGGTTGTTGAGCAGTTACAATAAAGATTGACCTCGCCTTGGAGGAAGAGTTGCTAATGCCCAAGAAGACGAACAAGCAAACGGAAGCCAAAAGTTACAACCATGGCGAGGAACATCCCCAGCGTCCCGATATTGGCACAGAACCCCACTTCAAGAAGAAAAAACCCCCTGTCACCTATCGTTATGATTCCTCCTTGTCCCCAGAGTTAAACTGGGATGAAAACCCCGCACGAGAAGAAGCTGAGGCCTTAATTGAGCAAATTCTCGCAGCAGAAGATTTAGAAACCGCCAAAATAGCAGCGCATCAACTCAAGGCAATCGGTGAACCGTTTTTAAATTGGACAGGAAAGGCCGAAAGATTATTTTTTGAAGTGCCGACTTTACCCTTATTTGTCCATGAACGTTTATCCACTAGGGCAATTATTGAAACCCTGAAATCCCACAAGGTGGAAAAAGGGGAACAATTGAATCTATTTGAACTATTTAATGACCCTAAATGGTCAATTACTGACCAGATTCTCCGAGCTTATGAGTATCACGATAAATGGGTAAACCGGATGATTCTCGGTGACTCCTTGGTGAAGATGAACTCCCTACTGCAATACGAGGGGATGGGGGGTAAGGTGCAGATGATTTATATTGACCCTCCCTACGGGGTAAAATTTGGTTCTAATTTTCAACCTTTTGTCAGAAAACGCGACGTTAAACACAACGATGACGATGATTTCACCCGCGAACCGGAGATGGTGCAAGCTTATCGAGATACTTGGGAATTAGGGTTACATTCCTATCTGAGTTATTTACGCAATCGTTTGTTATTGGCCCGGGAGTTGTTGACTGATAGCGGTAGTGTTTTTGTGCAGATTTCCGATGAGAATGTTCATCATGTTCGGGAATTGATGGATGAGGTTTTTGGTGGGGAGAATTTTGTTTCACAGATTGCTTTTAAAACCACAGCAGGCAAATCTAGTAATAGAATTGATAGCATATACGACATTATTTTGTGGTATTCAAAAAATAATCAAACTTTAAAGTTTAGACCAATTTTTGTTTCACGTTCTCAAGAAGAAACTGATCAAAGATATTGTTATTTACAATTACCAGATGGGACTAATCAAAGATTATCTAATGAGCAATTACAAGGATTAGAAATTATCCCAGAAGGAAAAAGATTTAGAATTACTGCTTTAAATTCTCAAGGAGAAACATCTGGAGAAACATCTTTACCTTTTGAGTGGAATGGACAAACTTTTTATCCGCCAAAAGGAAGACATTGGTCTATTGTACCTTCTGGTTTAACAAAATTAGGAGAGTTAAATAGATTAATTTTAGAAGGAAAAAGTCTTTGTTATAAACGGTTTTTGTCTGATTATCCTATTTCAGAAATCAAAAATATTTGGATGGATACAGGAGGCGGAGCTTTAGTATATGAAAAAATATATGTAGTTCAAACATCAACAAAAGTCATCCAACGCTGTCTATTAATGACCACCGACCCCGGCGATTTAGTATTAGATATCACCTGTCTAAGAAAAGGTACAAAAATCCTTATTCCCCAGCAACCAACTAACTCCCCCCCTTTGAAGGTAGGGCAGGGGGGGGTAAAATCTCAGACACCGGGGAGCTACCCCCCCAACCCCTAGGGTTGATTCATTTAAATTAAGTACAGCTGATTTTGAGTCAATAAATTTGACTGAAGATTCTCAAGTTTATCTTTTTCTAACCAAAAAAATTAGTCACAATAACTAATCTTTAATCCTCTGCCAATATTTATTATGAAG
>NZ_JAPZRB010000244.1:0-24892 GCF_027531105.1 Microcystis sp. LE18-22.4A | reverse complement strand
AACTTCCATACCAAAGCGTTGTCTGAGAATCGTTTCCATTGAGGGAAGGGCAAGTCCTTCGGTAAAGCTGCCGAATTTGGCACCGAGTCCCCCAATTTGCTGACCTAATTCTTTGAGTTGTTTGTCAGTTTTCTTCTGTTGCTGACTAACTTCCTTCAATAGTAGGTCAGTCTCCTTCAGTTGTTTGTCGGTTTCTTTTTGAGCAGTCGCTAATTCGGCTAAGAGTCGCCATACGTCTTCGGATGTAGTTGCCACAGCTAATTTTTTCTCTCTGATTTAGTCTATTGCTATTTTACTGAATTTTGCCGATTCATGAAGAAGATAGTGCTTTTGCCTTTGAGTAAGAGAGCGATAAGTAGGGCGTGTTACGCTGTCGCTAACATACCTTTATTTTTATAAGTAACTTAGAGTATTTTTAAGATTTGATAAGTTTAACGGCAAGAGCTTGACATCTACAGACAAAAATGCTATTATAGCAACCGAAAGGCCATTTTTTAGGAAGCATTTAGTTATGACATTAGCAAAACTAATTGATTGTCGGGGGGGAGGCAAGAATAGCTTATCAAAATTAGCCATCGCTTCCTCTGCCATTGCTTTTAGCACTCTAGCAATATCACCAGTTCAAGCTGCTCAGCTAATTATTCCCAACACAACTGTTTTAGGGACTAATGTTTTTTCTGGGCCAACTTTCACGGTTTCTCAAAACTTTCTCCCGTCAGACACCTTAAGTGTTAATGTGTCTGGAACAGTAGATCTCTATTTTGGACAATTTACTACTAATGCCGCAGGTGTTATTGTCTCACCCTCATTAACACATACGGGAAATAGTCCGGGACAAGTTTTCGCCGGTCCAGGAGGTCGACCATCTGGTTCTCTACTCATTGGTAATAACACACTGGGATTTTTTCGCCTATTCCCAGCTAATGCCGCTAATGGTTTCGGCAATGCCAATCCACCAACAAATTTATCATTGTCTGGTGTGCCTTTATCCAGTATCTTTACAAATGTAGGCTTTACGGGTATTGCTAATAACACTGTTCTTGAGTTTCGTGTCAATGATAGTGATGTCAATACTAATAGCGGTAAATTTGTCATTGCCTCAACCCCTGAACCTAGCACAATTTTAGGCTTAGGTTTATTAGGATTTGGTGCTTTCTGCCAGCGCAAACTATCTCAAGAAAAGAAGTCAAAACAGGACAATTGAGTTGAGAACTTTGGGGTTTATTTCAACAATTGATCCCCCCTTAATTCCCCCTTAATAAGCGGGAGCATCTCACCTTTGTAACCCCTAAATCAGGTTTTATGTCAAGCTATTTTGAAAGCCTTGCTAGAAACCAGTTTTAGGGACAAGTATAATTACTCGCTTGCATAAATGAGACGCTCCCCTTCTCGTGTCCCCTAGGTCTGCATACTGTAATTCTTGGGCTGCCCATTTCTCCATTTTTTTGCTTACCTCCACCTTAATTCCTTGTTTCAAAACTATAGCTATCAATCGTTTCCCCTTTTTTTAAGTTTCTTCTCTTTTTGTTAAGAAAGAGCTGACTAATGGATAGGGTATAAACGGGGGCTGTTCCAGTATTAAGTGGGTGGGTGGAATTAAATATAAGATGAACGTAGGTTGGGTTGAAGCATGAAACCCAACGCCGGCTCATGTTACGCTACCGCTAACCCATCCTACAAATAATTGTGCCTCCCTACTTAGCAGGATATCAGGTAAGTCGGGATTAGCAATTCTCGCCCCACCAGCGATCGCTGTTGCCAAAGAATAGGGCGTAATTGCCCGAATTTTTAGCCCACAGAGACGAGGTATTTTTTGAGCATTCATGGCGAGATTTGTCAAATTATTTAAGAAATGTGAAGGAGCGCAAAGGAAAATTAAAAGAAGGGAAGATATAGATGTTGGGGAGAATACTAAGTGCTAATCTAAGGTTATCCCATCTATTCCGAGGTTAACCGTCGAACAGGAGAAACAATCACCGGATTCCCTTGCTGGCGGCAAAAATCAGTTTCTTTAAATGAAAGTTAACAGAACTTCGCATTTCTGTTAAGAGAAGGTTTAAAGAAACTTGTTAGAATAGAGGTAGATAAATCCAGTTGCAAATAGGCGCTCGACCCGATGAATTTTCCGCGCGATCCGACAAAAAAAAGAGAACGAGAACACCGACAATATCTAGACTGTGACCTCTAATTGACTTTCAATCAACAGCGCGATCGAGCAGTTTTTTTGAGGATTAAATTCCTGGCATCAACATCCCTTAAAAATAGTTGATGTGGGCAGTCCATAGCAAAATTTTTAGATGGAGTAGTGAGTATGAAGCTATTGATTCAGGGCAATAATATCGCTGTCACCGAACCTATTCATGATTATGTGGAACAAAAGCTGGAGAAAGCGGTGAAACATTTTAACGGCATAACCACAAAGGTCGATGTTCACCTCTCCGTGGAAAAGAATGCACGCATTCCCGATCGCCACAAAGCGGAGGTAACGGTTTATGCTAATGGAACAGTGATTCGCGCTCAAGAAGGAAGCGAAAATTTGTACGCGAGTATTGATTTAGTTTCTGATAAAATCGCTCGTCAACTCCGCAAGTATAAAGAAAGATTGGTGGATCATCGCACCAACGCCCCCGTTAAAACTAGCGAGGTGGTGCAAGAGAAACCCTTAGATGATAGCCTAATTGGTGATCGCACTCCCGAATTACCTGCGGAAGTAGTGCGGATGAAATACTTTGCCATGCCACCGATGACTATTGAGGAAGCGCTAACACAATTGCAATTAGTCGATCACGATTTCTATATGTTCTGCAACAAAGACACTAACGAAATCAACGTTATCTATCAACGCAATCACGGCGGTTTTGGTGTTATTCAGCCCCGTCCCGTCAACCTAAATGGCAAAGAATCCAATTAACAGTTAGCGACCACAAATAAAACTAAAGACTGGAGAAATTCTCCAGTCTTTTTCTCATCTAACCAAGATTAACTTTAACCACTTTATTTTTTTCTGCCGCCGCTTTCGGGAGGGTGAGATAAAGAATACCGTCTTGATAGTTAGCGGTAACTTGGCTATTTTGC
This sequence comes from Microcystis sp. LE18-22.4A, assembly GCF_027531105.1. Taxonomy (NCBI): domain Bacteria; kingdom Bacillati; phylum Cyanobacteriota; class Cyanophyceae; order Chroococcales; family Microcystaceae; genus Microcystis; species Microcystis sp. LE18-22.4A. Next base: position 21,817 of record NZ_JAPZRB010000244.1, on the reverse strand, counting down.
ACCTCTACTGGCAGGGTAATCAAGCGACTAAATTTACCATAATAAAATTCGCTGTTTTTTACCTCGGCAGCGCATTCACGTTGCCCATTAATAGCCACCATTTGCTTGCTAACCTCCACATCGATATCTTTAATATCCACACCGGGTAATTCGATTTTTAATTCCACGGAATCCTCGTTAACGGAGATTTCCACCGGGGGACGAGATACCAATGAAGTTGTCGGTAATACTTCTTGAAAAAGTTGATCGATTTGACGTTGGACAGAATTAATTTCTAGGAAGGGAGAATAAAGAGCGAAAGCCATAGTAATAATTTCCTTGAGAGGTTTTCTCTGACTGCGATTACCTCTATCTTAAGCAACTAACTTGGCTTACACAAGGCGGTTTTCAGGAAATAAAAAGTCGCAATAACCGATACAGTTATCAGTTATCAGTTATCAGTTATCAGTTATCAGTGGGAAGTTGTGGGGTGTGGGGTGTGGGGTGTGGGGTGTGGGGTGTGGGGTGTGGGGTGTGGGGTGTGGGGTGTGGGGTGTGGGGTGTGGGAAGAATAAATAAAAATAATCTCCTATCTCCTATCTCCTATCTCCTGAATACTGACTCCCGACTCCTGCCCCCTGCCTTCGTTAAAACCATTGTTGTAATTCCGGCCAACCCAAACCCTGACGCACAATCTCCGGTTGATCGCCGGTAAAATCAACAATTGTTGACACTTCCGAACCGGGAGCCGAACCATCTTCGATAATTAAATCAACTATATGATCGAGGGCATCGAATAACCTAGCGGATTCTAATCCCTTGGTGGGAAAATCCCCCTCCTGATCGGGAAGATGGGCAGAACTAGAGATAATGGGATTTTCTAGGGTTTCGAGAATAGTGCGACAGATAACGTGATCGGGAACCCGGATACCGGTGGTTTTCCGCTTCGGATTCATCACCACTTTCGGCACTAATTTAGTCGCCGGTAAGAGAAAAGTGTAAGGACCGGGTATGACTCGTCGCATAATCTTATAGGCATAATCGCTGACCACTGCGTACTCGGAAATATTCGACAAAGAAGAACAGAGAAACGTCAAGGGTTTATCATTAGATAGTTGCTTGATTTGGCGAACTCGTTCGACGGCAGATTTCACATTGAGATCGCAACCGATCGCATAGACAGTATCGGTAGGATAAAGCATAATTGCCCCATTTTTAAGGGCATGACAGATTTCTTGGATAGAACGTTGCTGGGGATTTTCGGGATGGAGAGAGTAAATAGTAGCCATGATAGCAAAATCGTCGCCTATTGGGATTGTCCCACGGGAATCGCCGGGGATATGTGTTTAGGGGCATTAGTAGATTTAGGAGTCCCCCTAGAATACCTGATTGCACAACTAAAAACTTTAGGAATCGAGGATGAATATCAGTTAAGGGCCGAAAAAGTGCATCGTCGCGGTCAAATTGCTACTAAGGTTCACGTCGATGTCACTGCCGAGAAGTCCGATTATCATCACCACCATCACCATCATACCCCCGCTCGCCATTTACCGGAGATCGAAAATTTAATTAAACAGGCAAATTTACCCCAGAAAGTCCGAGAATGGAGTTTAGCGGTTTTTCAACAACTTGCGATCGCAGAAGGAGCCGTTCACGGGATCGCACCGGAAAAGGTGCATTTTCACGAAGTCGGAGCAACCGATGCCATTGTTGATATCGTCGGGACTTGTTTGGGTTTGGATTGGCTATCGGTGAGTGAATTATACTGTTCTTCTCTACCCACTGGCGGCGGTACAGTTCAGGCCGCCCATGGTCGTTTACCGGTTCCCGTGCCAGCAGTAGTACAATTGTTAAGTAATCGACAAGTACCAATTTATAGTAATGGCATCGAAGCGGAGTTAGTAACACCCACGGGGGCAGCTATTGTGACAACTTTAGCTAAAAGTTTCGGTAAACCGCCGAAAATGCAGTTAGAAAAGGTCGGTTTAGGAGCAGGGACAAAAGATTTACCGATTCCCAATCTTGTCCGGCTTTGGTTAGGGAAAAAAACACCAGAAAAGCTAGATGAAAGGGAAACCGTGGCAGTTTTAGAAACTCAAATTGATGACTTAAATCCGCAAGCGATCGCCTACTTAAGTGAGTCTTTATTACAAGTGGGTGCCTTGGATGTATTTAGTCAAGCAATTAATATGAAAAAATCTCGTTTAGGGATACTCTTGACAGTAATTTGTGACTTGGATAAAATTGCTATTTGTGAAAATATGATCTTTCAGGAAACCACAACTTTAGGCATTAGAAGGACAATTCAAGAGCGATCGATCTTAAAAAGAGAGATACAATCGATCGATACTGTCTATGGTAAAATTCGGCTAAAAGTTGCCTACAAAGAGTCAATTAATCAACCGATTACCGTACAACCAGAATACGAAGATTGTGCCGCTATTGCCCGTCAGCATCATCTACCTTGGCGATTTGTTCATCAAATGGCCTTAGCTATTTGGCAAGAAAAAAATCAGTCTTGACAGCCGGGCAATTTTATCATAAAACTGCTATTGTTCAAAAGCTATTTCCAGGAAAATAATCCCAATTTAAAACCTGTTCTTGGCTAAAAGGACAATCAACTGGAAAAGTTTCTTTTGGTAAATTAGTTTCATTTACCGTCCCTCGCACTGCTTTTTGATAACATTCTGCGAAAATATCGGCTAAATAGGGTTTTAAGCTGGGACTATCCCTAAAAATAAGCTCTAATTGTTCTCTTTGCTCATCAATGGTATTTATCCAGCTATTAGTTCGTTTTTTTGGTTGATATTGCCATTTAAGTAAGTGCATCAAGAGAACTTTTAAACGACTGAATATCTCCCGTCTATTATTACGTACCATATCGGATATTTCTTCGATTAAGTTATCTAAATCGAGTGCCTCTAAATTGCCCTTTTTTAAGTGATTTACGGTTTGCTCAAGCCACAAATTAAAATCAGTTTCATAAAGCTGAGATAATTGATTTTTCATGTCGATGTGGGATTTTTAAAGGGAAACTCGCTGCCAAAATTGGTCGTTACTTGCGATTTTATCACTCAATCTTGGCTCTTGGGGGGTTTAACCCTCCACCCTCCCCCGCACATTAGCTTTTCGGTGGGACGCTTACACGCGGTTGTCATACATTTATAACAGTTTAAGAGTGACTGATAATTGCTGATTGTCGGTATTTCTGCCAAGGTGAGATGCACCCGAAAAAATAAATCTGATTTGTGAATAAAAACTGAATATTTTAACATTAGAAAACTAAACCTGTTATAATCGGGGCAAAAATAAATGCTTGTAATCCTAATGAGAACATGGTCAATAGTATTTTAATGATTCCTGTTCATTTGGATGCTCTCTATCTGAAAAGAGATCGCCTAGTTGTAGAGGCGATGGCAGATTTGAGCATAATTCCTTATTTTAATCAAAAAAGAGACGTAAATCCGAATATTGCTCATATCAGCGAGGAGATTGTTTCCCAACCCTTTCAAAATCAAAATCTTTACCTGAAAGCAGGAATCCATTTACATTGGGCGTTACCCGATGCTTTAACAAAAGGGATTCAAGATAGCGATAAAAAGACAGTTTTCCCATCAGTTCCTAATCGCTGGTTAGTAACACGCACTCTTAACGGCAAAAAACGTCAATGGGTAGTGGAGAGTGATTATCTTTATCGGGAAGGAGAAGGGGAGCAGTTAGGTAGTATTGCTTATCCCATTGAGATAAAAAATGGTAATGGTAATCATCAACCATTTCGCTATTTAGGTCGCAAACTGCCTATAGAAGCTTGGTTAGAAAATGATCCCAAGGCTGAATACTTAGCCTTATTAACTGCCGTAGGTTATGGTGAACCGACTTTTGCGGCTTTTTATCCCAATTGTCACAGCGTTTTTGGATTTTATGATGATTATTCTCCTGAAAATACTGATGGGTTACAGTATGATGTGATTGCGTGGTATAGTGACCTAGAAAAGGATTATTTCAATCAATTCATCAAATCAAAATCTCAATTAACTACACAAGAATTAATCAAAGCGATACAAGAAGAATTCAAGTGGGACATTCCCGTTAAAAGCAATGAACAAATACCTCAAAGAATGCTCTGCTATGCCCGCTTAAAGTTTGCTTCTTCAACCAATACAGAGAGAGAAATTTCGGTAGAAGTGGCTGTAGGAAATACGGGAACGGAGGCATTATCTGCTTATTTAGGTCAAAAAATTGACAACAATTCTCAATCTATTATTGAAGATCAATTAGAAGCTTTAACCCTATCTTCTAGTCTAGAACATCGGCAGTTGGATCTAACGGCTAAGTTTGAGGAAGCACGCCATGAAAAAGGGTTTAATGCGGTCTCATCTGGCACAATATGGACAATTACTTTAGGAAGCACAAACACTACAACAGCAAATGCTGAAGATGCTCAAGCTCAGAGCGAAGTTACTTTACCCGATAATATAGCTCCTAAACTGAATCAGCTTAATCTATCTCAACAGAAATATGACTGCACTTGCGATGAAATTGAGTCAATGCGTCGGCAACTCTTTTCTGATTGGTATAAGTATATGTTAAGTGCTTATCCCCCCCAAGGTAGCACCGCTCAGTATCCTGATATTGATGAAGTTAAATATTATATTCAGGAGAAGGGAATTAAACCTTTAAAGGCAAAACTGAATGATCTAGAGAATTATAAAAAGTTATTGAATGAATCTTTAACTCAATTACAACAGGCGATCACTCAAGCAAATATTACCCAGTGTAACTTAAAAGTTAGTGATATTTTAGATTGGGAAAAATTGATTAATCAGTTAGAACAGGAAACAACAGAGCCGATTAAAATAATTAAGCAGTTAATCCCAGATTTGGCCAGTAAAATTGCAGGGAAAAATCAAGGAGAAATTATAGCTACCTTGAATTTAATTTTGACTAGAAGAGATTTTTACCAAGAAAATGTATTCAAGACGATTCCTCAAGGATTATTACCGAACAAACCCGATTTAATTAATTGTACTGAAGAAGAATTAGTCCGTTGGAATCGTCTGCTTTTAGAAGTTTCTTTCCCTCAACTAATTTTAAAAGCTCCACCACCTTACACCCTGAAACCTATTGCCAGTTCCCGTTATTGGCAACCAACAGAACCGGTTATCTTGATGGCGGGGGAAGGGGTAAAACCCACCATTCGCCATGGACAAGATGGAAGATTGAGGGATGATGGACTGTTAGAATGTGAGATTTTACAACAGGAAGAGGACATTTTTCTCAATGGATTTTCGTCTATTCTCGGTAAAATTGATCAGATAGAAAACAATAAAAAAGGGGAACATATTGGCTTTAACACTTGGGAAGAACAACCTTGTCATCCGTTTTTACTAGAGTGGGAGGTAGAAGTTTTTCCCCTCCAAAATGGCTGTAATCATGGCATCTATAATCATCAATATGATGCTGAGTTTATTACGGGTAATTATACCTTGAAAGAAAACGAGCCAGAGCTTTCTTTACAGTACGGAAAGGGGGCTGTTCTTAAAGCTGCTAATGTTTATAGTGGTCGGAGTATTTTAACACCCCATGCCGGAATTAAGCTTAAGGAAAAAATAGAAGTTTATTTAAAGAAACAATTACCTGATGAGGCTAAAGAATATTACGAACTCAACCTGTCTGAACAAGAAGAAGCTTACCAAAAAAGAATCCAAGATTGGTATAAGGACAAACCAAATTCTTTGACCAACTTAGACCAACAAGAAAAGATTCAAGCCATTCAAGCTTGGTATGAGCAAAAACCCTGTTATGATCCTAGTAATCCTAATTTAATTTTCACTAATCTACTCTCGGATCAAAAAGCTAAAGACCCCATTTATACTGCCATTAGAGCTTATCAAAATCTTTTAAGCCTAAATTGTCTATCTCAAGCTTTAGGAGGGTTTAACGAGGCTTTATTGATGCACAAACAGACGTTACAGTTACCTATTGCTGATCCTTTAGGATTTAATGATTATCAGCCTTTTACAGATGAAATAAAAGAAATGGTACAACAAAGTGTCCGTAGTGCGCCAGAACCTTTAAATGATTTTAACCCAATTCGCTCAGGGGTAATGAAGATTTTGCGGTTACGGTTGGTGGATACTTTTGGACAGGTGAAGGATTTAGATATTAGAAATATTATCACTCCTGAACAGATGACGACTCCGGGCAGTCCCTATCTGATATCTTTACCTCCTCGTTTGGTACAACCAGCGCGCATTAATTTCCGTTGGTTATCTGCAATTGAAGGGGAACAGGAAATGAATAGTCATCCAGCTACTACTCCTATTTGTGGCTGGATATTGCCTAATAATTTAGATAATAGTCTCGCTATCTATGATAATCAGGGTAAGGCTTTGGGTTCGATTAATCAATTAGCAAAATGGGAAGCTGCGCCGGGGGAAAATACGGTTATCCCCTTTGATAAAATTGATGATCATTTACAAAAAGTGATTAACTATATTATTAAGCAGGGGGCAGAATTTTTGTCTAATTTTATTTCGGCTTTAGATAGTGGTTTAGAAAACATTGATCCCGAAAACTCAGCGCAAAATCAAGGTTTAGCACTGTTAATGGGACGACCTATTGCCGTAGTCAGAGCTTCTTTAAATTTGGAATTAGAGGGACTTCCAGCTATTAACCAAGATTGGGGGGTATTTTGGCAAGATTTAAGACGTAATTTCCGAGAAACGGATGGCTTTGAAAAGGTCAAGTTTCCAATTCGTTTAGGGGAATATAAACAGTTAAATGATGGTTTATTAGGTTATTGGTTGGAAGGGGATAATGGAAGTCTCAAGGATATATTTTATGCCCCTCAAAGTGATTTAGAGGGAATTAATCATCCTGCTATTAAATTTCATAATGCTAATAATCCTTGGCACATTGATCTTAATGTAAAAGATCCTCCTACCCTGTTAACCATGCTTATAGATCCCAGAGGAAAAGTTCACGCAACTACCGGAATTTTACCGACGAAATCGATTGATATTCCCCCGGATCAATATCAACAAGCGTTAGAGAAAATAGAAATTACTTTCTTCTCTGCTCCTATCTTGACAGATTATGGTAAAATTAATTTAGTTTTACCTGATGAAGTTGGTTATCAGTGGTCATGGTTAGAGAAAGAAAAGGAACAATGGTCAACTGCTGATAAAATAGGTCAAACTAATGTTAATGCGATCTTCTCTGGCAAGCAAGAAATTCGAGAGGGATGGTTAAAGTTAAGCCTAAAAAAAGAGCCACCAAACCCTAATAGTCCTAATCCCTAATTTTATTCAAGATTCACCCGCTAATTTTTTAAACCAAGGAGTATCAATTATGAGTAACGCAAGCAATGACTTAGTTTTACATCTAAAACTAGATACCATTATCCCCGATGCAGACAATCAAAGAGTTCGTAGTGCTTTTTTAAGCGAGAATGTTTCAGCTTTAAGTGAGAATATTTCGGCTTCTACTGAGAGCCAATATAGTGTTCATGGTAGTCCCCAAGTTGTGAGTGATGAACATTTTGGCAGTTGTTTCATTTTTGATGGAAGACAAGACTATATAGAAATTCCTAATTCAGAGGACATTAACTTTGCAACTAATCAAGATTTTACCGTTGCCAGTTGGATAAAAATAGCCAAAGAACAACCATTTAAAACCAATGGTGACAACGATATTATTGAAAAATGGAATGGTAGTGGAGGTTATCCCTATGTCATCAGATATATTCCTGATAACCAAACAATCTGTGCGGCAAGATATGATGGTTCTAATAATCCCTCTATCACCACCACAACTAAACTTAATAGTGAGCAATTTTATCACATTGCTTTTGTGAAAGAAGGTAGCAAGTTACGGCTTTATTTAGATGGACATGAAGAAAATAGTACGGATGATACAACCCAATCTCAAACACAAAATGATTCACCTCTTTATCTAGCACGTAGAGGAGGAAGCAATGAAGCTTATGCTAACTATTTTGCGGGAACAATTGCTCATCTCCGCATCTATAATAAGGCATTATTCCCAGAAGAAATTAAACAGGATATGAATGATGATTTAACTGCGATCACCGCTTTTAATCTTGCCTATCCTCTTGATTTTAATTTATATGAAGGAGAGGATCAAGAGTCAGTTATCTTTATTGAAAATGATACTAAGGGAGAAGAACTGGTTTTTGAAATTCAAAATGATACAGAACAAGAGATTAATTTACCAGCAAAAAGTGGAGCAGTTACTCAAAATAATTATCATTTTGAATTAAGATTTAGACCTGATACTCTATCGCCTAAATCTTTACAGCAATTGGCTTTAAAACCCCAAAGTAATTGGAGTATGAGTTCTCCTGTTACTCAAGCAGATGGGATAGTTTCTCTCTATTTCTTAACAACTAATACTACTTTATCAGCTAATGAGGTCGTTACTTTAACCCTGCCAAACGTCAGTGCTTCAGCAGCGGGAGGGGCGAGAACAACCAGAGTTGAGTTTTTATGTCCAGAGTTTACTTATCAAGGAGAGACTTTAACTCATTATTATCGAGAAAAAAAACTCAGCGTTATCGATCATCGAGGGAAGAAAAATATTCCGCTTCATGTCAGTTTTGTAGGCTCTAATCGGATTTTGAATGATGGCACAACGACAAATAAGTTAACTTTGCGAATTGTTAATGTATTAAAAGATAAATCTATTCCTTTGATTCCAGATAGTAAGGGGGATCAAGCTTCTAAGTTTATTATCTCTTTTGATGTTCAAGAAGCAAATCAAAATAAGGATTGGGCTTTGGGAACCACAAGTCAGGTACAAGGAATAGGGATTCAAGGAAAAGATTTTCGACTGAGGGCAAGACATATAGAGGAGTGGAAAATTGTTAAAGAGACTCAAGGAGAATCGCCAACTTGGACAATAACTAATCAAAATGAAGAAAACGTTGAGTTACGACAGGAACAGGGTATTGAATTAACAATTAACAATATCATTTCTTCTCTTCCTTCCGGTCAGACCAATCTTTATATACGCTATGAAAATATTCCGGGTTATTGGGATGGAACTTTTATTTGCACCATAGAGAAAATGCCCATTTTATATAAGGAAGGTAATGTAGGGATTGGTATCAGCGACCCAGGGAAATTCAAATTAAACGTACAGGGAGGCGATCTCAATGTTAGCGGCACAATTTACCGAGGTGGAAATCCTCTGATTTATGAAAATTATGAGATTTATTTAAGAGGTTCTGCTTTTGACTCTCCCGAAGGAAATAATACGTTTTTAAAAATTGCTAATGTTGCAATTACTATGACTAATAACAGGGGATTAAATACAGTTATTCTTCGTCCTGATGGTAGTTATAAAAAAGGCACTTCTCATGATATTTTTGCCGATAAAAGTTATTGGAATGATTGGGCAAATTGGATTAATGATCAAAACAATGTTGCTAATGGTGATGTTGTTGCAGTAGCTAGTTGGGATGCTATAAGGAATGCTCCTAGAGGTGGAGCTGCAGAAACTTTATTGACCTCCATTAAGGCTTTCAGGGCTTTTGAGGCAGAAAAAGGTGAATTTCCTGAGCGTTCTCCCTATGTTCTCTTATTTGTCAAAGGACGAGCGGGAGCAATGGAAGTCTGTCAACCCCATAAAGGACTTAATGCTCATCTGAAAACAACTTACTATGAACTGTTGAATTATGGTAATACTTCAGTCGTTTTAAGGGGAATGATTATAATGTGGGCTGGGGATGTCAATCAAATTCCTGTTGGTTGGGCTTTATGTGATGGCCAGAATGGTACACCCGATTTGCGAGATCGGTTTATAGTAGGTGCAGGATCTAACTATGGAGTTAAGACTACTGGGGGTCAGGCTACTGTAACCCTAACCGAAGCACAAATGCCTCCTCACAGACATACTGGAACAGCAGAAAGTAGTCAGCACCGGCATATCATCCCAACGGATAGTGGTGGTGGTGGAGAAGGTTGGGGGCAGGAGAGAATGATACAAGCAAATGTTTATAACAATGCAAATAATTGGGCTAATGCAAACAGCTACGCCTATACATACGGAGACCCTGTGGCACAATGGACTCCTAATTCAGCACCGACTGGGGGAAAGGGGGAACATACTCATAACTTGGCTATCAATCAAAGTGGTGCTGGACAAGCACATAACAACATCCCACCCTATTATGCGTTAGCCTATATTATGAAGCTATAGCCTTTTATTTTGCTCCAAATTAGCTAAAAAATGATGGAACATAAAAAGCGATCGCCTCCCATCCCACCCCCAATTCTCAGAGGAATTTCTTATGATACAGACTTACCCTATTTCTAAAACTATTACCACTCTAGAAGCTCTTGAACAAAAGTTTAAATTATCTCCTACAGATAATGAGCTATTCTTTCAGGAATGGCAACAGGACTTACCTGAACTAACGGATCAAGAAAAAGAAACCCTAGAGCAAATTAAAAGACGGTTTTTACGTCATAGAAAACGAGTTTCTCTCACCGAAGGAGTTATCAATCAATTACTCATTTCTCCTTTACTGACATTAGCGGGTTTATATGATGAACCTTTCTATGTCACCACGGAAGCAAGTGTTGAGCTAGAAATAGAAGAAGAGGAGGAAATCTTACGGGGGAGAATAGATACTTTAATTATTGCTCCACAACTGTGGGTGTTAATCATTGAGTCTAAATCTACCATTGCTTTTCCCGTTGCATTACCGCAAATAATGACTTACATGATGGCAAATCCTAACCCTCAAATACCGGTCTACGGTTTGATAGGTAACGGTGATGAATTTATGTTTATTAAAATGCTGACTCAAGGCGTTCCTCAATATGACTTTTCTAACATTTTTTCCCTGCTTTTACCCCGGAGAAATCAGTTAGAGGATATATTGCAAATTCTCAAACAAATTGCTAAAATTATGATCATAAATATGACGGGGTAAATCGGGAAAACTTGTTAAGCGATCGCCTCCAATTCACCCCCCACCCTAAGAGGATGATTAACCATGACATTATTGAATTACTTTTAAAAGCTCGTCAAAGTGTTTCCGCAGCACAAGTATTACTCGATATTCTTAGTGAAATTACAAGAGGTAATCAATCATGATCCTGCAAACAGAAAAAAAATACTATACCCCCGAAGAATACTTAACTTTAGAGGAAAAAGCAACAGACAAACATGAATACCGAGATGGAGAAATTGTAGTTATGCCGGGAGGGACAACGAATCATAATCAAATTGCAGGGAATTTTTACAAGCGATTTCCTCTCAACATTCAAAAACAAGATTACTATGTTTATATGAATGATGTCCGCTTGTGGATACCTCAATATCGTCTTTATACCTATCCTGATGTGATGGTTATTAAGGGAAAACCTATCTATGAAGGAAAAGGGATAACTAATGTAACAAATCCTTTAATTATTGTCGAAGTTCTTTCTCGCTCAACCAGAGATTATGATCTGCTTCGCAGCGCCGTAGGCGTTCGGACAGATAAATTTGAATTTTATCGTTCTATTCCCGAGTTTCAAGAATATATTTTAATTGATCAATATCGCTTTTATGCAACTCAATATTTTAAGCAGGGGGATGGTAAATGGATTTTTAGTGATTATAAAGGAGAAGAATCTCTGTTAAAATTGGCTTCAGATGAGTTTGAAATTTCCTTGAAAGATTTGTATGCAAGAGTTGATTTTGAATTAGATGAAGGGTAAAATAGGAGACTTTATTTATGATTCAATTATTACCAAAATTAATCACCTTTGATGAGTTTATCGAATGGCTACCGGAAAATCGCCATTATGAATTACATGAAGGAATAATTATCGAGATGCAACCCACAGGACAACATGAGGATATTACTAGCTTTCTTACCCAAGAATTAACCTTAGAATACCTGAGGATGAATTTACCCTATCGCATTCCGCCGAAAGCTTTAGTTAAGTTAAAGGATAAGGAAACGGGTTATAATCCAGATTTGTTACTAATTAATCGTCAAAATCTGATCAATGAGCCATTATGGGAGAAAAAATCAACTCTTATTAATGGGGAATCTATTCCTTTAGTCATTGAAGTTGTTAGTAGTAATTGGCGGGATGATTATGGTTATAAATTAGTTGATTATGAGGCGATGGGTATTAAGGAATATTGGATTGTAGATTATTTAGGCATAGGTGGAGTGCGTTTTATTGGACAGCCAAAACAACCGACTCTTTCTATTTATCAACTGATCGATGGGGAGTATCAAGTACAACAATTTAGGGGAAAGGATTTAATTAATAAGTCTTTAATTTTTCCTGAGTTAAGTTTAACGGCTGAACAAGTTTTTCAAGGGCAAAAGTAAATTAGTGATCGCCTAATAGATTCGTTTAAACCAATGTTAAATTAACAGAAAAGAGGAACAAGATGCCTTGGGAACTGGAAATCCATCACATCGATCTTCAAAGATCAGGAGATTCAACCATTGTCGTTGCCCGCAACAACGGCAATATTCAGAAAACTGTCTTGATTGATGGAGGAAAAGCTGGATCAGCAGATATTATTCATAACTACTTAACTACAACTATCGGTGTTGATCGAGTTGATGTTATTATCGTTACCCACTACGACGAAGATCACTTTGCAGGGATTCACACTTTGCTAAACGAACAAGGAACAAACCTGTATGATAACTCCATTATTTACGATCTTGGTGAACCTCCTAATGATGACAAGTATTTTAGAAGAAAAACCAGAACAAAAAGAAGAAAACCCAGAACAAAAATACGAGCAGATGGTACTCCTGTAACTTATCATAATCAGCCAGACACTGACTATACAAAATATATTGATGCTATAGCAACAAAACCCAATATAATACGAGCTACGCAATCTGTTAATAGTTTGGATATTGTTCGGTATGATGTTAATAATCTAGCTACAATTCCCTATCCTCCTGACGCTTATCTTAATCATTTAGTACCCTACTGGCTCGTGGGTAAAGAACTAATGTGGGGCAACGGAGGTGATGGACTCAATGGTCGTCCTGCTTTTAATTCGGTAGTCCCCGCTAATGCTCCAACGATAACTTGCATTGCGGCGAATAAATACGTTTTACAAAATGATGGCGGTTTTCGTTATGTTTCAGAATTGTCTATTTTTGATGGTCCTACCAGAATGTCTGATGCTACAATTGCCGATCAGGAAAATAACGATGATAATGCTAAGAGTATTGGACTTTTAATTCAATTTAATAATTTTAAATACTATGTTGCTGGAGATTTAACCCAGTTTCAAGAGGATGGTTGTCGTAATCATAACGCTGTTGAGACACCTTTGCAGCCAGGTGTAAGAGACAGAGTAAACAATGCCAATAATATGGCAGGGCGAGTTCTAGCCATGAAAACGAGTCATCATGGTGCTCAGACCTCCTCTTCTAGGATTTTCATCAACCAGTTGCGTCCGAGTGCAGCAATTCTTTCTACCTCAGAACCTAACCGAAGATATAGCCATCCAGCAGCGCGTACCGTAAATATTCTTGATGGTTATCCAGAGATTCCCATTCTTTCGACCAATGATGTTTATCATGAACATCCTCCCACACCACCCCCACCCCCTCAACGTCCTATCCGTTACTATTTAACTGGATATCAAAACCCTAATAATAATCCACCTACAGGATACGGAGGTGACGCTTCAGAGACAGCAGGTAATCCATCTGTGGCTCCTCCAGCCCCTGGGCATATTAAGTTAACTATTACAGAAAATCAATCCCTGCGACCCCCTCAAGGACAAATTTATCGAGGTATAAAAGCAGCAACCCAACATACTGCTCAAGCTGTTGGGATAGCCTTAACACTACAACAAATTGACACAATTGCCGATAAAGGGACTGTCTATGGGACTGCTGTTGCCGTTGCCATCGCAGTCGGCGCACTTCAAGATGCGGCTACCAGGGCATTAGACTATACCGCTTGGGTTGGTTTGGACACTAACAATGTTGGTATTATTGCAACGGCTTTACAGACACGCAATGGGGGGGGAAATGCCAATGCTGTAAGTACGGCAGCCGCTCAAGTAGATGGAGGACACAGAATTGGTTTTTTGGGTAACGGCGCTGCTGAAGCAATTGGAGCAGCCATGACTGGTAGTAATGCAAATGCTATCAGTCAGGCCGCCACTTTAGCAGGGGCAACCCCAAATGCGGCAAATGCAGCCGGTCATGCCGCTGCAACGGTCTATAATACCACGAATATGAATCCTGATGATGCTGGCTATGCTGTTGCTGCGGCTATGGGTGCTGTTGCAGGAGGAGCAACTGTAGCTCAGGGGTCGGCGATCGCTGCGGCTATTGCGGCGACTGTGGCCGTTGTTGATGCGGCAACAACAGCACGGGTAACGACTAAGGCAGCGATCGCCGCGGGAATGGCTAACAATCTAGCGGCTCTTGCTGGAGCAGTCGCTGCTGCTTCCTATTATGAAGGAGTCCCTCATGAAGTTTTCAAAGGAGTACTGGCGGCTCTCCAAGCAGCTAATTTTCCTGATCCATTACCTACGAATCAGGCTAATGCAGCTGAGATATCAGCTACTATTCCTGCCAATGATTTGTTCAATCTTCAGTTTCAATGCAGGGGTGATATGGGGCAAACTAAAAACTATAATATTGCTCACTGTTATTAATCAGCTAAGACCTCTTTAAACTGCTCATTCTCTTGGTTCAGCTAATGGAAAACATTACCACTTTAAGCGCACTCAAGCAGCAACTTGATCAACAAACCCAGGAGGGGAATCTCGTACTAACAACCGATAATAGTGCTTCACAGCAGTTTACTGAGTTTTTAGCTAGTTTACCGAATCGGCAAATTGCTCTGTCTCAGGTTAGTTCTACCCTCAACAATACTGCTCAAACGCTAACATTGACAGGTAGTGCTAATGAAGATTGGTTGATTCGAGGCACGGAAAACGAAATCTTTCATCTGTCCCAAATTGTCTTAATTTATACCCAAGTCAGTGGGATATTTAAGGCTACTTTAAACCTTGAAGGGACTTTAACCGTAGGACAAATCACGATTACCTTAACGGGTTTGCTGGCAGAAGGCAATCAGATTAACTGTCAAATCAAGCAACCATCATCAGTGAATACTATTGGATTAGTAGAAATTGCTGATTTGATTAGTCATAATCAACTGGCAGCCTATTTACCTGCTGAAGTGGATCTATTTGTTGGTCAAGTCCCCCTAACAGCCTTTAATTTTTCCTTTGGGTTTGCTCGCTATACTCTGACTCGCTTTACTTTTACCTCCGACCTTAATGTCTCTTGGCCAATAGTTGATAAGCTTGCCAGTTTAGAAAGAGTTGGCATTACATTGACTTCTGAGCATGGTTTTAGAGCCGGATCGGGTTTTCGGTCTTCAATTGGGGGCAATATCCACGCCTATCTATTGATTGAGCAAGAATACGAAGTTTCTTTAGCGTTACAAGGACAATATAACTGGGAAATTGAGATTATTCCAGCCAATGGTAATATACTACCCGGATTAGCTACCTTAGCTCGATTAATAGGAGGAGAAAGTTTAGAAAAAAGTGTTGCCACTGGCTTGAAAACCATAGGATTAGACGCGATCGCTATTGATGGGGTCTATTTAAAGGTAGATTTGAAAGCAAAAACCTTACGAGCAGTTGCTATACAGGGTCATATTACTATTGAAGAAATAACTTTCAGCATTGAGGCTTATTTACCTAATTTTGAATTTCATGGTCGTCTTTCTCCCAATACTCCTATTCATCTAAAATCTCTTATTAATAAGTATTTTGTTGTTACTGATAGTTTTCCTGAGATTAATATTACTGCTCTCAATATTGGGGCGCAACCAGGACTAGGAAAATACAGTTTATATGCCTCAATTATGAGCGACTGGACGTTAAAAATTGGAGATATTAATCTAGTCTTTAAAGAATTTGATCTTCAGATTACAAAACAAGTAGGGGAAACCACTGGCTCAATTCGAGGGGTATTAGAGTTAGCAGGAGTAGAATTATATACAAGTGCTGAATATTTAGCATTTGGAGGTGGTTGGGATTTTTATTCCAGCACAGAAGATAATAAAGAAATGCCCATAGGTGAACTGATTAATAATTTGGCTCAACTTTTTGGCGAAATTGTTTTACCCACAGCCATTGTAGAGTTAAAAATTCTTAATTTTCATGTTTCCTTTAATACCAACAGCAAAAACTTTACCTTTGCCTGCGAGTCCAAATTTCCCATTAATAATCAACAAGTAGATATTACAGTCAATATTAATATCACTCGACAACAAGACGGCTCTTATAAAAAACACTTTGATGGACATATCACTATTGGGAGCTTAAAATTTGCCCTCATTTTCGATACTGACCAAACCTCTACCAAATTCCTCGCCGCTTACCATAATGACCAGACGATAAAAATTAAAGACCTGATTGGTTATATTGATTCTCAGTTAAAAGATGATATACCAGAAGGACTAGAAATCAGCCTAAAAGATGCCCTATTTGCCTATTCTAAACAACAAACCTTAACTAACTTTCTCTTTGGTTTAAATATTGATGGTGGCATTAACCTCTCTAACCTACCCCTAGTCGGACAAGAATTTCCTCCCAATCAAACCCTGAAAATTTCCCTACAAATCTTAGCAACTAAAGCTGATTTTACAGCCCCAGAATTACAAGCCTTAAACACTTTATATACCGACGGAGGCATTAAACTACCCACCACCGATATTAACCAACGTCTCGACCTTATCCCCTCGCTTCAATTCGGAAGCGAAATCCAACAATTAGAACTCCCCATCACCATCAATAAACAGACGGGTCAAATAGAAGGAACAACCCCCCCACGGGATAATAACCTTTCTCCCCCAGTCGTCACCCCTTCCTCTACTCCCACCCCAATTAGTGATAGTACCAAATGGTTTACACTGCAAAAAAGCTTGGGTCCCGTCCACTTTCAAAGAATTGGTCTGAAATACCAAGACTCAAAAATCTGGGTTTTATTAGATGCTAGTCTTAACCTAGCCGGACTTTCCCTCTCCCTCGATGGACTTGCCGTTAACTCCCCCCTCAATCAATTTGACCCCAAATTTGACCTTAAAGGCATCGGCATCGACTACAAAGGCAGCGACACCCTAGAAATCGGTGGCGCATTCCTCAGAACCCAAGTTACCCGAGATGGAAAAACCTACGACGAATACAACGGGGCCGCCGTTATCAAATTTAACGTCAAAGGCAAAGCCCTCAAACTTTCCGCCATCGGTTCCTATGCTTATGTTGATGGGCATCCCTCCCTCTTTATCTACGCCCTCCTCGACTATCCCATCGGTGGCCCCTCCTTCTTCTTCGTCACCGGATTAGCCGCCGGCTTTGGCTATAACCGCGCCCTCAAAGTCCCCACCATTGACCAAGTTGCCACCTTCCCCCTCGTCGCCGAAGCGGTTAACCCTCCTCCGGCTGAGGGTTCTAACTCAGACCAAGCCGCCCGACTCACAGGAGAACTAACCAAACTCCGAGACTATATCCCCCCCGAAACTGGGCAAATATTCCTCGCCATCGGCATTAAATTCACCTCTTTTAAACTAATTGATTCTTTTCTCCTGCTTACCGTCGCTTTTGGTAATCGTTTTGAACTTAATATACTTGGTTTAGCCACCCTCATCGCCCCCCCAAATGTAGGCGCAGGAGTCCCCCCAGTTGCCGAGGTACAACTAGCCCTCAAAGCCAGTTTTCTGCCCGCCGAAGGATTTATCGGCGTTATTGCCCAACTTACTCCTAACTCTTATATCCTTTCTCAAGCTTGTCATCTCACCGGAGGATTTGCCTTTTATGGCTGGTTTGCCCCTAACGTCCATGAGGGAGATTTTGTCCTCACTTTAGGGGGTTATCATCCCCTCTTTAAAGTCCCAGACCATTACCCGAAAGTACCTCGCCTTGGGCTTAATTGGCAAGTTAGCAGTGAACTTTACCTCAAAGCAGATGCTTATTTTGCCTTGACTCCTTCCGCTATCATGGCCGGGGGACACCTCCAAGCTACTTGGAATAGTGGTCCTCTGAGCGCTTGGTTCAACGCCGGGGCAGATTTTCTCATGTCTTGGAAACCCTATCACTATGATATTTCTATCTATATTGATATGGGAGTGTCCTATACTTTCCACTTTTTTGGAACCCATCATATTACTGTTCAATTAGGGGCAGATTTACACATCTGGGGACCCGAATTTACAGGGATTGCCCATATTCATCTTTGGATTATTTCCTTTGATGTGCGCTTTGGTAGCAGTGCCTCGCAAGCACCCACAGCCATTCAATGGAAAGAATTTAAAACCTCTTTTCTCCCTGCTGATGATGCTATTTGTAGTATTACTGTTCAAGAGGGTTTAGTCAGAAAAGTTAATCAAGATGATAAAACAGATTTAGGGATCATTAATCCTAAAGATTTCTGCTTAGTCACTAATTCAGTCATTCCCATTAAAACTTGTCATGTTAATCTTAATACTCAGGGAATTAATACCCAATTTGGCATTGGCCCCATGGCGGTCACTCCTGGTCAATTAACCTCAACCTTAACGATTAGTGTAACGAGAGATGGCAAGTCTCTAAGTTCAGCAGAATTTGACGAATATTTTGCTTGTAGTCCCCTATTTAAAAAAGTTCCCGTCGCACTTTGGGGCGAATCTTTAACCCCTAGTTTGAATGGTAATCAATTTATTGAAAATACCCTATCTGGATTAGAAATTAAACCTAAAAAACAACCAGATACAGGAGCAACCAAAGCCATTAATCGCAGTGAATTACAATTTAGCCCTGTTTCGATTGATAATGCTTATCATTGGCAGACAATTGGCACTTTTCAGGAGGAAACCACTAAAGATATTAGTAGCACTATTGTAGATAACGCCGTCAAAAACTCTAGAGAAAATTTACTAAAAGCACTCAATTTAAACAGTGAAGAAATTGATCTCAGTGCAACAATTGCCGACAATTTATTAGGTTCACCTAAAATTGGAGTTTTAGTTAATTAATTATTATTAAAGGAGTCAAAAATGCCAGAAACCACCACAACTGAACCCACTAAAATTGAATTTATTCAGTATCATCAACCAGCTTTAAAAGATGGTGACTATGAAATTACTGTTACACAAACCATAGAAAGTGGAGCAAAAATACCTAGAACTACTTTTACAACAGATATTACAACAAACCAGAAAACTAAACCTATTCGTTTTACTGTATCAGGAGAACGCTTTGAATTAAAACCTACAGACATCCACGCTGTATTTCCCCCTGATGGTAGCTTAGGGGAACATTCCAATGTTTTACCCCATATTATCCTAAACCGTAGTACCTTACCTTGGGAACGTCAATCTGTTAGTAATAATAATGATACTGCTTGGTTAGCTTTATTATTATTTGAAGAAACAGAAAACCCCGAATCCAAAATTATTACCCTAGAAACCTTAAAAGATATTAATATTTATACTGCTAAATTTCCTAATTTTAGCCTAGAAAGTGGACAACATGAAGACGATAAAGTAATAATTATTGATGTCCAGAAACAGTTATTAGAAAAAATTTTACCCACTAAAGAAGACTTAACTTATCTTGCTCATGTTCGTCAAGGAACAGATGAGCAAGGAAAATTAATCGGCGATGAATTAGCCGTTATTATTTGTAATAGACTTCCTCAAAAAAGTGGCAGAAGTATCGTCCATCTGGTTTCTTTAGAAGGACGTTATAATAATAACGGTTTTGATTTTCAGGGAGCAGGAGATAATGATAAGATTCGTTTAGTTAGCCTAAAAAGTTGGAGTTTTTCTTGTATTGATGAAAAGCAAAGTTTTCAAGGACTTTTGACCCATCTTAACCGAGAACCTAGTACCCTAAGATTGCCACAAGTTAATAATACTGAAGCCGAAAAATATCTATCTATGGGTTATGTTCCCCTACCCCATTTTTTACGACAAGGAGGGAAAACCTTCTCTTGGTATCATAGTCCTTTAATCACAGGAAACAACCCTAACAATAACATCACCTTACCCATTCGTACCGCAGATGAATTAATCATATATAATCCTGATAATGGTATGTTTGATGTTTCATACTCTGCTGCTTGGGAATTAGGAAGATTACTCGCTTTACAGAGTAAAAATTTATCCGTTAGTCTCTATAATTGGAAACGCACTCATAGACAAAGCTTACAAAATATCGAAACTCATTTACCTGTTTATAATCAACCTAATACAGAACTTCCTGAGAGTATTTATAATTGGTTTGAAGATTTAAGTCTTCTTAAAGGTGTACCCTTTAATTATCTCGTTCCCGATGAACTTATGTTACCTGTAGAATCAATTCGTTTCTTCTATCTTGATTCCCTTTGGATAGAATGCTTATTAGATGGAGCATTTAGTATTGGTCGAGTAACTACATCAGATCATAAACATGATCAAGAAAATAAAACAAATCTTGCTGTTAACAATTACCCCACAGTAACTGGTTTTTTACTCCGTTCAGATGTGGTGTCAGGTTGGCCAAGTTTACTCGTTGATGGTTATAATGAAGTTGTTAATAATGATCAACCTGTTGATGAAGACAAGAAGATTGAATTACTACGGATGGAACGTCTTTCTGCTAATGTTTTAATTTGTTTATTTAAGGGGGAGATCAAAACGGTAGATATTCACCAAAAACCAGAAACCTTACATTTTGGACTAGACTGGGATGATGAGAATAAAACCTTTTACAAAAAATTAAAAAACTTAGATGGTCAGCAAATTGACAAAAAGGTTGATAATATTCCTTGGAAAGATTCAGAAAAAAGAGTTATAGATATCAATTCACTTACTGACAGGATTAAAGAACAAGTGGACAATAGTAGCTCATTTACCTCTGCACAATTGGCCTTAGAGATGATTGAAGGAGTAGAAAAAGTGAGATTTATTGGTTCTTAAAAACCTATTAAGTAGGTAGGCGTTAAAAATTATCAGATCCCCCCCTTATTAAGGGGGGATTAAGGGGGGATCGAACCTAAAATCCATTTTTAATTTAATTATAACCAGCTACTTATAGCGTTTCTCGCATCTGTGCGGCACACTTAAACCTTTGCTGATTAAGCTGTTCAGGATCGGGAATGTACCTCTTGTGAATCAGAAACGCTATATCTCCAAATGTTGATTATTATTTGCGGAACAATAAAAGCACAAGCACAGAAAACGGGTTTCTTAAAGAAACTCGTTTTCTTTATAGAAACCAACCTACGAGGCGATGCTAAACAAATTGAAAGTAAGAACTGTTTAACGAAATGCTGGTGTTATCTTGAACGACTCCAATTAAGTCACCTCCTTGATAGATGGCTGTATCTAAAGCAGAAGTACCAGCCCGATTTTCCCACGATAGGCGAAGTGAACCAGTATTCTTAATTTGAATACGGTCTAGTATGCCGACATATTCAACAATAAGGGCATAACCACTACCTTGATAATAGTTGCCAGCACCGCTACCTAGCACAAAAATGTCCGATCCAGCCCCCCCAACTAAAGTGTCATACTCATTGCTGTTAAAAGATCGAGATGTAGAGCCGGTTAAGCGATCATTACCATTACCACCACTCAGATAATCATTTCCTAATCCCCCTAATAAGGTATCATTTCCCGATTCTCCCCATAAAGTGTCATCGAAAATTTGGGTCTGAAACCCCGTCGTTCTACGACGGCTTTACTGTTAAATATGAGCATCGTTTACGAAATATATGCTAAAATGTGAGACATGGAAAAAGCCTATTCGTTTCGATTTTACCCAACACCCGAACAAG
>NZ_JAPZRB010000015.1:0-1389 GCF_027531105.1 Microcystis sp. LE18-22.4A | reverse complement strand
CTAATAGATATAACCACCGCTTAAGACCTTTTTCAGCTTTTTTCTCTCTCCTCCCCCCTCCCCTTCTCCCCACTCCCCCCCTCTCCCTAGGGTTGATTCAAGGTAGGGTTGATTCAAGGTAGGGTTGATTCAAGGTAGGGTTGATTCAAGGTAGGGTTGATTCAAGGTAGGGTTGATTCAAGGTAGGGTTGATTCATGAATCAACCCTACCCTTGATAAGGGGGGTGTCTGATAATTTTTAACTACCTACTTAATTATCTTGCTACAATCAAAAAACAACCATCTATTAAAATTAAAAGACAATGGTTAGTTATCTTGATATTGACGACGATCTTCTTTTCCCCGATAGTGATGGTCAAGCGATGGCAGATAATACCGAACAATATGAGTGGATTGTTAAAATTAAGGAGAATTTAGAGATTATCTTTGCCGATGACCCTAGGGTGTTTATTGCCGGAGATTTACTCTGGTATCCTCTGCGTTCTACTTTGGTTTCACCGGTTGCTCCCGATGTCATGGTAGCTTTTGGTCGTCCCAAAGGACGGAGGGGTTCCTATCGTCAATGGCAGGAAGAAAATATCGCTCCTCAAGTGGTTTTTGAAATTCTATCACCGAAGAATACAAAAGCAGAGATGAGTCGAAAATTAGAGTTTTATGACACATATAGCGTAGAAGAATACTATTTATATAACCCGATGCGCTGTCGTTTACAAGGATGGCAAAGACAGGGAAAAACTTTAAGAGAAATTATCCCCATCAATGACTGGATAAGTCCCCGTTTAGGTGTGCGTTTTATCTGGAATAAATCTAGTTTAGAATTGTATCGTCCTGATGGAGAGAAATTTTTAACAACTGTTGAGTTAGAGTCTCAAATGCGTCAAGAAAAGAAACGTGCCGATAAAGAAAAGAAACGTGCGGATCGACTAGCGGAACGCTTACAGGCGTTAGGATTAAGTTTAGAAGAAGAATAATACCATCCATTACTTTTGAAAAATGGTATTTAGGGTTTGCTGAAAGAGTTTTTCGTGGGGGCAGGGTGTGGGGTGTGGGGTGTGGGGTGTAGGGTTTTACCCATTTTCAGGGGGTCAATTACCTAATTTTCAGGGAAAAAGTGCCTAAATTTCCCCCCCGATCACCCCAATGTCTGGCACTTTTTGATGGGAAAAAAGTCTAAAAGTCTTATACAACAAGGTTTTTAGATTTATTCAGCAAACCCTATACTAAATCCAGTTATTAAAAACTGATTATTTAGGGCTTGCTGAATAATGGTAAAACCCTTTTAAAATAAAGCTTTTGACCTGTTAAAGTCCGATGTTAGTGCAAGAAAATAGGATTGGGACTTTCAAAAACCTTGCATTATCCTTCTTGTAGTACATCGCTTGGTACAAA
>NZ_JAPZRB010000570.1:0-1132 GCF_027531105.1 Microcystis sp. LE18-22.4A | reverse complement strand
TTAACCCAATGAAAGCGAGGTATCAATACCGTATTTACCCAACAGACCAACAAAAGAGGCTTTTGTCTCAATTGTTCGGGTGTGTGCGCGTTGTCTGGAACGATACCTTAGCTTACTGTCAAGAACTCTATCGACAAGGGGAGAAAAAGCCAAAATATACCGAGTTATCTAAAAGACTAACTCAAATTAAAAAGACGACAGAAAAAGTCTGGCTGACCGAGGTTTCTTCTATCCCTTTGCAGCAGTCTTTGAGAGACTTAGAGACAGCCTATTCTAACTTTTTTGCATCTTGCAAGGGAGAGAGAAAAGAAAAGAAAGTCAAACCTCCCAAGTTTAAAAAACGTAAATCTAAACAATCGGCAAGATTTACTGACAATGGTTTTACCATCAATCAATATCACGTTACTTTAGCAAAAATCGGTGATTTAAGAATCGTTTGGAGTCGCCCATTACCCTCTAAACCTTCTAGCGTCACTGTGATTAAAGACGCGGCAGCTCGCTATTTTCTCAGCTTTGTTGTCGAGATTCAGCCCGAAATACTTCCTAATAACGGGGAGTCCGTGGGAATCGATCTAGGGATTGCTACTTTTGCTACCCTCTCAACAGGGGAAAAGATAGACGCACCGAAACCGTTAAAGAAACAATTAAAACGGCTAAGAAAGGCACAGAAAAACCTTTCTAGAAAGCAAAAAGGAAGTAACCGACGGGAAAAAACAAGAAAACGAGTGGCTAAAATCCAGGCAAAGATTAAAGACACTCGCACTGATTTCTTGCAGAAACTATCCACTAGAATCGTTCGTGAGAATCAAACGATAGTTTTAGAGGATTTAAACACATCGGGAATGCTTAAGAATCGCAAGTTATCCCGTGCCATATCAGACTTAGGATGGCGTTCTTTCCGAGATATGCTATCGGCAAAATCTGATAAATATGGGCGTAATTTTCGGATAATTTCCCGATGGGAGCCAACGTCTCAGCGATGTTCCTGTTGTGGGAATATTGGCGGGAAAAAAGCGTTAAATATCCGTGAGTGGGAATGTCTTTTCTGTGGGACTTTTCATGATCGAGACGTGAACGCCGCAATTAATATCAAGGTCGCCGGTGGGCAATCGGAGACCTCAAAAAACGGACG
>NZ_JAPZRB010000155.1:0-15034 GCF_027531105.1 Microcystis sp. LE18-22.4A | reverse complement strand
CCGAAACGTCGTTGAAGAAGTCT
The DNA here is from genome assembly GCF_027531105.1 of Microcystis sp. LE18-22.4A. Taxonomy (NCBI): domain Bacteria; kingdom Bacillati; phylum Cyanobacteriota; class Cyanophyceae; order Chroococcales; family Microcystaceae; genus Microcystis; species Microcystis sp. LE18-22.4A. The sequence goes on along the minus strand of NZ_JAPZRB010000155.1, from coordinate 15,011 downwards.
AATAACCAACTTTAATGCTTCCTGCTGTACCCCTTCTTGAACCGCTTGTTCCCTATCCTGTTGGTAAAGTGGAGCTAAACGCATAATAAACTCCCTATCCTCCTGTGTTTTTTTCGATAACGCTTCTAAATTTCTACTCAAATTATACAATAAGTTTAAGGAAGCCGATTTTAGGGGATTATTCGGTGATAATCTCTCTAATTCATCGATAGCTCTCTCTCTTGTTCCTCCTCTACCCAATAATCTTAGCCATAATGTCTCTGGGATTGCGGGTAATTGATGAATGACGACAATAGCTGTACCGAAACCCTCCGGGAGAAAATAAACCCCTTCTCCCCAATTGGGTTGTAATTGAGCCGTAAACAGGGATAAAATGCGCTCACTAGCTGTAGGGGTGAGAATCCATAACTTAGGTATCTCCTCCTCTGATATTCTCTGTTTATTTCTCTTTGCTTCTCTGTGGAAGATTTCACGAATAGCAAAGCGCTTGGACAGACAATCATTGATACCATCAAGGGTAATCCCATTGCGATAGGGTTCTAATAAACAAGGATTTTGGCATAATTTGCCTAATAGTCCTAACTGAGGGGGAATTGCCTCGGTATTAGGACTAAAATACACATCAATTTCTTGAATTTCTGAGGTGACTTCTTTGCTGACAACTACTGTACCGTAGGGAGAAAGAAGGGTTTCTAAGAAGTCTTTGCTAAATTTATCCCAAATAAAGCGCGTCACGGATGCAACCAGTTATCTAAATCCGTCAAAGTGTTAAAGTCTAATAAAGCGAGTCCTAAGTCTTCTAAGCGCTCCACAGGAAGGTTACGGATGTTTTCCTCAAGATTCTGCGGTATTTCACCGAAACGTCGTTGAAGTTGACGGAGGAGTAAATACGCTTCTCCCTGTTGTCTTCCTTGTTGAATACCTTGCTGTACACCTTGCTGTAGTCCTCTTTTCAGTCCCTCTTGAACCGCTTGTTCCCTATCCTGTTGGTAAAGTGGAGCTAAACGCATAATAAACTCCCTATCCTCCTGTGTTTTTTTCGATAACGCTTCTAAATTTCTACTCAGATTATACAATAAGTTTAAAGAAGCCGATTTTAGGGGAGCATTCGGCGATAATCTGGTTAATTCATCGATGGCTCTCTCTTGTTCCTCCTCTACTATTTTTCTGATCGGAGAGTACTGGCTACTGACTCCTAACCCTAACAATAATTTTTTGATTTTTACAATTAGTCGTCATCGTCATCGTCATCGTCTTTTTTATCCCGTTGATTATCACCGTCTTTTTGCTGCTTTTCCCCGTCTTTATCGCTATCTTCGTCTTTTTGGGGGGATTCTACCGTGGTAGGGACGGTTTTCGGTTCTTCGGCTTCTTTTCCTCCCTGACAAGCACCTAAAACCGTAGTCAAGGTTAACAGAATCAGCAAAACTAAGGATTTGATTTTCAAGGTCTTTCTCCCCACTCGATCGATAAATATAACAATTTTAAGACTTTTGGGCGGTGGATAGTTTGGCTAATGCCAAGAAAGTGCATTCCCAGACTAAACGGGGTTGAACGTAGGCTAACAGCTGCCGGCGGGTTTTTTCCAAGATTTCTAAAATCGATCGCTCTCGTCGTCGTTGCCAATCCTCATACTGAAGATAACTCACATACCATAATTGGGTTTCCGTGTCAAGAGTTTGAGGGATAATTTTGGCTAATTCCAGTGCTTGGGAGAGTTTTAGGGGAAATTTGCTCAAAGATCGCGGTAAATCTTGGGGGAGACTGTCGAGAAACTCTAAAGCGGCGATCGCTTCTCCGGGGCTACCTTGGGCTAAACCGAGAATTGCCGGATAATTGAGAACGCGAGCGTGTCCGTTAGAGCGGAGGACTTGAGCGAGATTTTCTTCCGAAAGACGCTGAAAAGGGATGTGTTGACAGCGAGAAACGAGAGTGGGTAATAAAGAGGAGGGACTGGGAGCAATCAGGATTAAAGTGGCTTTTCCCGGTTCCTCAAGCGTTTTTAAGAGGGCATTTGCCGCCGATTCCGTCATGGTGTCTGCTTGCTCGATCACTACCACAGAGCGGGACGATTCCAGGGGAGGACGACTTAAAAAGTTAGTAATCTCGCGAATTTGCTCGATGCGGATTTGCGGGGGGGCTTTACGCTTGAGATTGCTTTCCTGTGCTTCTTTTGCGGTGAGCAGTTTGCCTTGGTGTTGATAAGTGGGTTCAATCCAGAGTAAATCGGGATGATTGCCTCCCAGAAAGCGTTTCAGGATTAATTCCCTTGTTTCCGGCGATCGATCTCTAGTTAATAAGTCTTGACAGAAACATTTTGCTGCTAGATTGCGTCCGATACCCCTAGCGCCGGCGAATAAGTAAGCGGGAGCGATCGAATTGATTTCAAGCGCTCTTTGTAGTAGTTCAATGGCCTGATTTTGACCGATTAACCGTGACCAATCTATCATCTTTTCCCTGCCATGGCTCGCTATTCCTGTTCTTATTTTGTCGGAATTTCTCCTCATCAGACCGGGTTTTTATACGATGATATCCTAAGTTTGGGTGAATTTGAAATCATCAAGCGCCGGCCCGATGTCTTGCTTTTATCGGAAGTTCCTAACGATGCTCTCTTTCCCCAGTTAGTGAAAGTGGAATTATTTATTCATCCTCCCACTAGCTCGGAACTTCAGATCGATTTATTGGTAAAAAATCATGAATTGCCCCTGAGAACTAATAATCGTTGTCGGCAATTTTTCCAATCTATTCACCAGATTATTACCAACAATTATCAAGGTCAATCGCTGACCAGAATTACCGCTTAACCCGATTTGTTCCTGTCTCCGTCAACTGACAAAGACTTGGGGACTAAATACCATCTTATAGCAGTTATCTTAATGGTGAGGTGGGAAGTCTCTAGTTTTTGGGAACGCCAGAACAGTAGCTGGTCATCCAGAGATGATACCAAATTGGGTGCATCTCAATTTGGTCGAAATATCTATATTAGAGCGTTTCTCCTAAAGATGAAGTGTAACCCAATTTAGTATAATGTTTATTCACTTTTCCTGGTAACGCTGGCCATCACCCACGCCAGATAACTTCTGCATCATAGCGATCCAGTTTCGACGGTCGGTGTGCATGGGCTTTGTTAGACTAAGAGCCCACAATCTCAGGAATTGGGCTCTCCCAGGTTTGGTGGGTAAAATGTATTCTAAGATACATTCCTCCTAGCGAGGGAGTGGAAGGAACCACAGAGACACAGAGGACACAAAGATCGATCGATCTAGGTCTATGTCCTCTGGCAATAACAGAAAGGAAAATTGTTAGAGTAATTTCTGTTGTTCAGCTTCCTGAAGAGTTTGATGTAGATGATAAAGAGTAATTAATATTGTCAATCCTAAAATGAGAGACAAGATTGGCAAAGAAACTATCTCCACTTCTACATCATGTTGAAGCATTAGATAAGGAAAATAACTGAAGAGAGATACAAGATTAATAATAATTGGCACGAAAAAATAGCGGGGGTAATAAAAACCAAAAATAATGGAAATAACATCGGCAGCAAAAAAGTATCTTTCGTGCATCTTCGGCAGTAAATAAGGGACAACCAAGACTGAGATAAGAGCCAGTTGAATCATTACTGGTGTAGTAATTTTAAGATGACTTTTGTAAATTATGTAAACGAGGCACACAATAACAGTTACTGTCAGCAATGCCCCCAGGGGAACAACCATTGAATAAAATTGATTGGAAATCCATTGATACAGATTAGGAGCAGATAAAGTCAGCTCTTTAAATGTTCCAGCTTGATTGAGATAAATTGATAATAAACTTTTTACTGATCTGCCTGCTATCCAACTTGGAACTAGAGATATCAAATATACTAAGGGAACAATTAATAATGAAGACCAAGAGATATATTTTTTGACACCAAGCATGATTAAAAAAGGCGCAAAAAACACTGCTTGTTGCTTAAAAGAAACAGCAATACCAAAACAGATTAATCCTAATATATTCTGCTCAATAGCTAGATAATAGAGACAGGCAACTAACCAAAATGTATAAAGCATATCTGTCTGTCCCCAGTAAGAACTATTCAAAAAAACTGTAGGAGAAAACAAGACAGCAAGAGCAGCAATAATTGGTAATTTGCCTCTAGAATATTTGAGGCGAACCAGCTTATAAACAAAAAAAGCACAGAGAAAATCAAAAGGGATTGTAATCAGCTTGATCGCAAGAATTTTAGGCAAACTAGAATAAATATAAGAAGCAATAACCATTAAATACAAGTAAGGAGGATTGTAGTTAGCAAAATCATATTTAAAAGCACTAAATCCTCCGTTCTGGACGATAAAATCGTACCACTTACTGTAATCTTTCATATCTGAAGTTAAGTTTTGCCAGCAACTCAGCCGTAGTAAAAAGGCAACAATTACACTAACTATCACAATGGTTTGATTTTCAAATCTGCGCCAGAAACTTTGTAGTAAATTCATGAAAAATAACCTAATTAAACATCAAATATTAAGTGTAAGTAGCTGGTTGTAATTAAATATGAAACTTGGGATGGGCATCTTGCCCGTCCACAGGAACTAGAAGCCTCTTCCACTGTCTAACAACTGTAACTGTTCAGGGGGGGGTGTCAAGCAGACAGTGGTATTGACCCTGTGGAAGGACTCTCCTGGAGCAGCAGAGAGGGAGAATTATACTAAATCCAGTTATTAAAAACTGATTATCTATTCTCTTCCTGCGTCGATTTGAGCGGAGGAAATTGACGACGTAAAAGCAGGGAATTACTGACTACCATAACCGAACTAAAAGCCATCAAAGCTGCTGCTAGGGCCGGACTGAAAGCTAGACCCCAACGGGGCAGTAATAAACCACCAGCAATGGGAATAGCAAAGGTATTATAACCCAAAGCCCAAAAAAGATTTTGTCGGATTTTTTGCCATGTGGCCAGACTTAAATGCAGAGATTGCACCACATCCTCCAGGCGATCGCTAATTAAAACGATCCCAGCCGTTTCCATGGCCACTTCCGTGCCACCGGCCAGAGCAATACCGATGTTAGCCTGTCCTAGTGCAGGAGCGTCATTGATACCATCCCCAACCATAGCCACAATTTTGCCCTCTTTTGTCTGTAGGTCGGCAATTAAGGCGGATTTTTCGGTGGGGGCAACTTCGGCATAAAATTGGCTAATACCCAAACTATTAGCGATCGCTGTCACCACTTCTTGGCGATCGCCACTGAGTAAAATCACCTCTAAACCGAGTTTTTGCAACTGATTCACGGTTGTTTGAGCATCGGGACGTAATCGATCCTGAAAAGCGATCGCGCCGAGTAATTGTTCTTCCATCCCCAGATAAATCACCGTTTTACCCGCTTGTAAAAGCTCTTGAATCCCCCAGATAGTTTCATCGATTTTAATGTCGTTCTGCGCCAACCATTGCCGATTTCCTAGAACAATTTTCGACCCCTGCACCCTTGCCGAAACTCCCAATCCGGCCACAGTTTGAAAATCTTCTCCCGTCAGGTTAGTAGGGGGAGTAACCGCGTCTAAAATCGCCTGAGCAAGAGGATGATTAGTACCACTCTCCACTACTGCCGCTAATTGTTGAATTTCCAGGGGATTAAGCTCAGAAAAACTCAAACAATCGGTAATTTCCGGATGACCTTGGCTGAGGGTTCCCGTTTTGTCAAAAACCACCGTTTGCAGTCGCGAGACGGTTTCCAAAACATCGCCCCCTTTAATTAAAATACCCCGTTCGGCTGCTAAACTGGTTCCCACCAGTAGGGCCGTCGGTGTGGCTAAACCGAGAGCGCAGGGACAAGCGACCACAAGCACAGAAATCGCTAATTTTAGGGACAAAAGTAGGGGAGAAGTGGGTTGAATCATCTCGTGGTGTCCTGTGGTTGATCCTAACACCTCTGGAAAGAGCCTAGTTCCCCAAAAATACCAAAAGAGCAGCACAATTAGGGCAATTATCATGACTCCGTAGGCAAAATAACCCGCTACCCGGTCCGCTATCTTCTGTACTGGGGCCTTGCGAGTTTGGGCTGATTCCACGGCTGCGATAATCTTAGCTAGGGTGGTATCGGTCCCCACCTGACGAGTTTGCACCGCAATCGCACCAGAGAGATTGAAACTGCCAGCAATGACTAGATCTCCCATTTCCTTAACCACCGGCAGCGATTCCCCCGTTAACAAAGCTTCATCTACTGTGGTTCTTCCCTGAATAATCTCCCCATCCACGGGAATTTTTTCCCCGGGTAAGACGCGCACCCATTCCCCGACGCGCAACTGTTCCACGGGAATGGCCACACCCACACGGTCATCTGTACTACCAATCAGGTGAGCCACTGCCGGTTGTAGGGAGGTAAGCGCTTCTAAGTCTGCGGCTGCGCGATGACGGGAATGCGCTTCTAGAGTCCGTCCGAGGAGAATAAACCCTAACAGCATGACCGGTTCATCGAAAAAGCACTCTAAACCGAGATTAGGGAAGATAAGAGCCAAACAACTGGCTATATAGGCGCTACCTGTGCCTAAACTAACGAGAGTGTTCATATTTGGCATACCGTGCCGTAATCCGCGCCAACCATCGATGAAAATATCGCGGCCGGGGAATAAAATGGCTAGGGTGGCTAAAGTCCAGTGAAAAGCAATACTTTGAAAGATGGGGATTTCTGGTCCCCCGATGTGGTGTAAGTGACCAATCAGGGAAAAAACCAGTAAACAACAAGCGATCGCTAATCGGTATAATTGTTGTTGCTGTTCTTTTTGTTGGTTTTGCCGACGTTGATTTTGTTGAGAAAGGGGAGTCGATGAGCTGCGCGGTTGGGTGGGGAATCCAATCGCGGTTAATTTTGCGGCTAACTGCTCTGGTGCGATCGCTTCTGGTTGGTATTCAATCACGGCAATTTCCGTGATTAGGTTAACTTGGGCCGATTTTACCCCTTGATTTTGGCTGAGTTGTCTTTCTACGGCACTCACACAGCCGGCGCATTTCATGCCTTTTACGTCTAGAGTAGCGGTTTTTAGTCCAGTTTCGGCGGCTAGGATCATAGAAAAAGTAGGCAAGGATGGTCTTTACTTCTATCCTAGAAATTCTCGGCCGATTTTTAAACTATTTTGGCGATCTCTTCCTGATTCATTCTCGATCGGTAATAGTTAGACTACAATAGTGTCAACTTAGTCAAAAGCCGGCTCTTCTCGACTTTGTGTGATAATTTTTGCTTATGAAATCGTGAAATGTTTACTGGGAAAGACTTTTAGGACTATTTTGTTAAATAAACTATCAGTATAGACCTCATTTCCACACAGAAACCAGAAGAGCCAAAAGCCGATCTTGTAGGGTGCGTTAATGAAATGTAACGCACCTTATCTGATGTTCAATTCGTGCGTTACGCTAACGCTAACACACGCTACTGGGCTAATAGCAAACTATACTACAAACGGGTCAGTAAACAGGCGCATGACTTCTCGGATTCTGTCATCGGCAAATAGGGTAAAATCCACTTGAGCGCAATGTTAGACCGCCTTCTATGGTAATTATGCCCAAATTGAGGTGATTAAACTCCAAGGTGCGGTATTAAGTTTTATTTAGGGGCTGTTACACCGATGCGGGTGGTATAGTAGGATCGGGTAAGGTGCTAGACCGCAGAGAGCGGTATGATTAAAGTTAGGTGCATCGCCAAGTGATCTCAACCACTACCAGTCCTTATGCAATCAAGAACACCTGGAATTCATAATTTGTGTCCAGAAATCTTTCATGAACAGATTGAAGATTTAAGAAAAATTGGAATAGATTTATATTCAGGCTTAGAGCTTGCTTTGGCTCAATCAGTAATAATAAACACTCTTGGACGTTACTTTTGGGCTAAGGAATGTACGACATTTGGTCATAGACAGGATTTTTTTGCAAACAAAAGTGATGTCCGAATTATTCATCTTGCTCATATGCTTTGGTCTTTAAAAGATCAAGAAGGATTTGCTGAGTTTCTGCGAAACAAAGATACAAATAATTTTGAGTCTACTTATTATGAATTGACAGCTGCTTACTGGTTCTTGAAAAGTTCAAAATCAGTCCGACTTGTAGTTGAAAGCGGTGTCAAGGGGGCAGACTTTGATATTGAGGTAAAAGAATTCTTTCTTTATAACTCTCTTAATGTTGAGGTTAAGGCTAAACAAATAGACTTCACAACAGAGCAGCAGATTATAAATAAATTTAAGAAGACAAGATCACAGCTTCCACAAGATGGGAATGGTGTGATTTTTTGCAAAGTTAACTTGTCGGGATTGTTAACTCAAAAAGAACTCATCCAGGCAGCTCAAATCTTCCTCAAATCAACTAAGAGGATTGCATTCATCGTCTACTGCTGGGACTCATGGAACCTTATACAGGAAGGTATAGCACTTGCTTATATAGCTGTTAACCGAGAGGGAGAGATGCACTCAATTTTCGGAGAAAGTTCGACACCAGTGAGACCAGCATTTCTTGTAGAAGCTATAGAATGGCATCAGCAGCCGTAGGGTGCGTTCCCTAATGCAAGTGCGATCGCTGATCTTGTAGGTTGGGTTGACGGCAGGAAACCCAACTCCCTCAAAACCAAGATTAAATGCAGTAGGATAGACGTTGGATAGATTTTCTAGATTGCCGTGAGTGAAAGCGTCTATATTGAAACCAGCGTTATTGGCTATCTGACAGCCAGATCGACCCGAAATTTGGTTATTGCTGGGAATATCGAAACGACAAGGGACTGGTGGCAAAATCGCCGTAATGATTTTGTTCTCTATATTTCACAGGTTGTTTTAGATGAAGTCGCTAAGGGAGATACAGAGATTGCTTTGAAAAGGTTAGAAATTGTCAATGAAATGCCTTTGGTTGAACTCAATCAGGCTGTACGCAACTTGGCAGCCCAGTTTCTTATACGAAGCAACCTTCCTGCCAAAGCTTCTGATGATGCGGTTCACATTGCTGCGGCGACTGTCCACGGGCTAGATTACTTGTTAACATGGAACTGTAAACATATTGCCAACGCTCAAATTCAGAGGAAGTTGGCAGAGCTCAGTCTTGATTTGGGATACGAGTTACCCATAATTTGTACTCCTTACGAACTTTTAGGAGATTATAACGATGTGGCAAGATGACATTTTAGATGAAATTCATAAATTTCGAGAAGAACACGCTAAATCCTTTAACTACGATTTGGATGCAATGTTTGTAGATTGGCAAAAAAGACAAGCAGAAAGTGGCAGGCAGGTAGTCAGCTTACCACCAAAGCAAGGTCTAACAAGTCGTTGGAGCCGACCAAAACAGGATGAACCACAAGAATCTCAAATCTAATCGTGGCGGCTCAACTTAGCCGTTAGACCGACAATGATTCGTACTTGTCTTTGTAAATAGTCCGATTGGTTAGTTATGATTGCGATGCCGAAGGCACTGCGTAGCAGTACGCTGAACTTGTAGGGTGCGTTAACGAAGTGAACGCACTAATTCCCTCGCAAACCCTCAAAATAAAGCTCAAATGCGATAGAATGAGGGACAAATAAAATTCAGTCAAGAGATCTTGTAGGGTGCGTTAATGAAATGTAACGCACCAAATTGATTGCTATTCACCGTAATTATCTGATTTTTCACTACAAGATCTGCGAGCGCACTCAAACACATGAGCCGTCGTACCGAAAAATATGTTATATTGATCTTTCGGAGAAAAGTCTTGTATTATTATTTTAAGCTGATCACAAATAGATGAAGAAACTTAGAATTTATATCGATACATCAGTTATTGGAGGGTGCTTAGACGATGAATTTTCGGTAGAGTCAAATAATTTAATAGAATTAATTAAGCAAGAAAAATTTATTTTACTAATTAGCGAAATTATTATTAATGAATTAATTGATGCACCTCAAGCAGTTAAAACTATTTTATTATCTATCCCTCAAAGTGTCCTAGAAGTGATTATATTAATGGGGGTGTCTTTACGTCAAAATCCATTAACGATGCAACTCATGTGACAGCAGCTACCGTTGCTAGGGCAGATGCAATTATTTCAGGGAATTTTAAGCATATTGTTCGTTTGGATAAAATGAAAGGATATAATCAAATTAATCTACTCAATGGCTATGGAATTTTAACTATTATTTCTCCTTTGGAGGTAACAATTGATGAAATCAACGACAATTAAAAAAGGTTTTGACTGTTTTGCTTTTAAACAATATAGTCAAGAAAAAATAGCTGAAGAAATGAAAAATTTTAGTTATTTAGAGCAAGTTGAATATCTAAAAAAAAGGATTAATGAAAGCGATTTAAAAGTATGGTGGGAGTACATAAATAATAAATAAGGTGAGTTACATTTCATTAACGCACCAAATTAATTATTATTCACCGTAATCATCTGATTTTTGGGATGTTTATTAATGTGATCGCCAAAAAGGGATTTTTTTCAATTTTTCTATCATCATTTTTAACACGCCTATTTTATAATTGATATCGTCTTTCAAATTAACCAAAAAAGGAGTTATAATTATAGCTAAGTCAGAGCAAAAAACAAGATGTTATGTCCTGTGTTGTTGGTTTACTAGACTTTATTTACCTATTAACATTGTTCGTCTAGATGACCGCACAGGAAATATTTTTTTCCTGGCAGGAGAGGAAAACATTATTGAAATCTATCCAAACGGAAACTGGAGGTACATTGCATGAGTCAACCCAAATTTCAAGAAATGAGTCAAAAAGAACTGCGAGATTATACGCTTTCTCACAGAGATGATCAAGAAGCCTTCTATGCTTATATAGACAGATTACATCAGGAAGGAAATTGGATTGAAATGCCTCCAGTAGATTCAGTTGAAGATTTAGAAAAATATCCTGAGTTTACAGCGCGTTTTCGCCAAAACTCTCAACCTTGATTATTCGTCATAAATGCGATCGTTTTGATTTGAAAGTGCGATCCTTTGGTTGTTGAAAGTGCGATCACCTGACATAAACTCAAAATTTACAACGCGATCGCCTGTCGTGAGATTAATCTCTCAATAAAGCGCGAAAACCAGCTTGCTGAAAATGAATATCCGTTGTTAATGCTTCCGTTATTCTACGCTCTCCCATTACAATAAAAGAAATACAGTCAACAATTCCCCAATTTTTATCGTTTCTTTGACAATATAGTTGAAAAGCTTTTTGATAAAGAGTTTCCGATAAGGGAATAACTGTCACCGTTTTGTCCTTTTCTAATGAGGACAATAATTTAATGGACTTAGAGCGATATTTTTGTTTAGATAAAGCATTAAGCTGCCCGCGTATTTAAATTGCTTGTTGAGATGAGGCACTCTTGCAAAAGGCAAGACCCCCCCAACCCTGGGGGGAAATTCAGCTAATCTAAGGATAGGCAGTTAAAATGCGTCTTAGCTTACCAATCTCTAAAATAATGGCTCTGGTTGTAACTAAAGGTGTTTTTGAGGCTTTTAATTGTTGGGCAATGACAAGTGCTTTATGATGATAATCGTCCGTAGATGAAGATAAGGCGATCGCATAACTTATATCGAGAAATTTCTCAGGATTCATGCTCTTTTTCTTCACCATATAAATATTTATCTAGATTTTCTGACCAATCAGAGGGGCCGTCTAGTTGTAATGATTCTGCTGTCTCTAAAAAGGAAGTGAGTTCATTACTTTCATCGGATAAGTTGTCGATAACAATGCGAACACGAGTATTGGCTTTTAATGGGACGGGTTGCTCTGGATGAAAGACTTTTCCGTCAAATAATGCGTCAATAGAATTAAGCATGATCTGTTGGTCAAATAATTTTTACTTGGAATATTTATATTATAAATGAAATGTAACGCACCAAATTGATTGTTATTCACCGTAATCATCGGATTTTTGGGATGTTTATTAATGCGGTCTGCTCCGCAGTGCCTTCGGCAACACTGTCATCTTGTTGATTAAACTTTAAAACCGCGATCATTTTGGGAAAGTCAATTTTTCGGGAATAGCGATCGCCTGTGTCATTATCAAAGTCCTATGGAAATGAGATAGGATCAAGACATCCCTGTAAACTATCAACAATTTATGAAATCCATTAAAATCATTGTGGAAAAACATTCTGATGGCTATATTGCCTATCCATTGGGAATTCAAGGCGTAGTAGTCGGTGAAGGTGATACCTATGAAGATGCTCTTAATGATGTACGATCAGCGATCGCTTTTCATGTTGAAACCTTTGGGGAATCAGTTCTCGAAGCCGACTCATCTTTATTAGAAGCCTTTGTTGTAGAGGCAATGGTTTAATGGCAAAATTTCCTGTTGATGCCCCTAAAGCCAAAGTGATTAAACTTCTTGAAAAATTTGGTTTTTCAATTGTTAGAGAAAAAGAGCATATTTCTATGATTAGAAAAAATTCAGATGGAACAACAACACCTTTAACGCTACCCAATCACAAGCAAATTAAAAGCTCTACACTAAGGAGTATTTGCACTCAAGCGGGTATCTCACGAGATGATTTTATTGCTTCCTATGAAAAGATTTAAAGCAAAATCCTTTAAATGTGATTATTTGGGCCTTGGCAAGTGCGATCGCTGTTATTTTGTTGATTAAACTTTAAAATTGTCGTTGCTTGGGATAGGAACGCCAAGGGCGATCGCTTACAATAGGGGGCAAACTTTTAGAAAGCAACCTTTATTACGATTCTTACTCATGCCTAATCTATCAAGCTTCTATGGAATCAAAATCACAATGAACTATAACGATCACAATCCGCCTCATATCCATGCCGAGTATCAAGATTATGAAGCGATTATAATGATTCAAACAGGTGAAGTTTGTGGTCAAATGCCCAAAAGAGGATTAAATTTAATATGGGAGTGGCTTGATCTACACCAATCTGAACTATTGGAGAACTGGGAAAATGCGCGTCAAAGAAAACCTCTTAACAGAATCGATCCCCTTCCCTAAAAAGGAGCTATTTCTTCATGTTATCTGTGTGGAATATCTGGATAACTATCAATTAAAGCTAACCTTTAATAATGGAATAGAAGGGATTGTAGATTTAGAACAAGAATTGTATGGAGAAATCTTTGAACCCTTAAAAGATAAAAGTTTATTTCAAAAAGTATATGTAAATAGTCGGACAATAGAATGGCCAAACGGAGCAGACTTTGCCCCTGAATTTTTATTTGAAATTGCCCTCGACAAGCAACCGGTTAGTATGGTCGGTGATCGTGTAGGGTACGCTAATGAAATGTAACGTACCAAATTGTTTTTTTAACAATAACTATCTGATTTGCGATTATTTTGGACCTTAGCGCGATCAGGTTTTCTTCTCATGGTGTGATCGCTTTTTGATGAGGTGAACGGCGATCGCTTTTGGAGGGATCAATTTTTGGGGAATGGCGATCGCTTTTCTTGTCATCAGTTCTAACTCATGCTGATTTTGATATAATAGCCATAATTGTTTGACATCTTAAGAGAAAAAATCATGATTAGAGCGATTAAACAGAAAGGAATTGTTGGCAGAGAAGGAAAAATAGAGCTTTATTCTGCGGAACTAGAAGAAGGAACAGATGTGGATATCATTATTTTAGTATCTGATCCTGAACCCGATACAACCGAATATCTTCTTTCAACAGAAGCCAATCAGCGTGAATTATCCGAAGCTATTGACAGAATAGAAAAGAAAGAAAACTTAGTGACAATTACCACAAAAGAATGGCGTGAAAAATATAGTATTTGATCCGAAAGCTTTTAAAGAATTCAATGAATGGGCGATAGAAGACAAAAAACTCTATAAAAAATCCTTGATTTAATTGACGACATATTGCGCCATCCCTTCTCTGGAATCGGTAAACCCGAACCCTTAAAACATCAACTCAAGGGTTATTGGTCAAGACGCATTAATGATGAACATCGCTTAGTATATAAAATTACAGAAACAGAAATTATTATTATCAGTTGTAAATTTCATTATGACTAGGCTCAAGGTAATCGCCGTCATCTTCTTGATTAAACTTTAAAATTGCCATTGCTTGGGATAGGAACGCCAAGAGCGATCTCTTTTTGGGCAGCAGCAGGAGCGAGTGCCGATTTTGTAGAGTTCGTCCCATGTACCTTTTACCCTTTTGAAAGTGTTTTAATCTCTGGGACTTAATCTAATTAAAAATCAGGCAATTTGTTCGGAAATACGGGGCTGAATTTGCTGAATAATCTCCTCACGGTTAGATAAAGTCTTCAGATCATAAATTACTTGAAGACTGAGCCAGGAAGCAGCATCTCCGCCAAAATAGCAGGCTAATCTTGCTGCCGTATCAGCCGAAATAGAACGACGTTCTTTAACAATTTCATGAATACGAGATGCAGGAACCTTCAAGGCTAAAGCTAAAGCATTCACGCTCATATTTAGAGGAATCAAAAAATCTTCCCGCAGAATTTCTCCCGGGTGAACCGGTCGCATTTGATTAATAGGACGGTTATTCATAATTAATTATTTATGAGTGATAATCAACAATTTCAACATCAGTAGGTCCATTATTTGTCCAGATAAAACATAATCGAAACTGAGAATTAATCCGAATACTATATTGTTCTTTTCTATCGCCTTTTAAAGCTTCAAGTTGATTGCCTGGTGGAGAGCGCAGAAACTCTAAGGTTTGAGCCGCATCTAATTGAGTCAACTTCCGAATAGCAGTATCTTTGAAACCACGAAAACGAGGCGGATCTCCTCCTTCAAAAAGTAATCGCGTATGCTTGCATCGGAAAGATTGAATCATATTCAAATGCTATTCCGTTTTGCGTAATATGTCAAGCAAGAACATCAACTGATACTAAATCCGTTGAGTATAGGTAACATATTAGGATAGGCAAAAGGCAAGAGGCAAGAGGCAAGAGGCAAAAGGGGGGCTCTCCCAGCTTTGGTGGGTAAAATGTATTCTAAGATACATTTCTCCTAGCGAGGGGGTGGAACGAACCACAAAGACACAAAGGACACAAAGATCGATCGATCCTATGTAAGTTAAACTTATCACACAGAACCTAGAAG
>NZ_JAPZRB010000043.1:0-5799 GCF_027531105.1 Microcystis sp. LE18-22.4A | reverse complement strand
AAAGTTTTTCCTGGGGGTAGGAGTCAGTAGCCGGTCGTCAGGAGCCGGTCGTTTTAGGCTTTGTTGCCCTTGTTTTTTGTACCAAGCGATGTACTACAAGAAGGATAATGCAAGGTTTTTGAACGTCCCAATCCTATTTTCTTGCACTAACATCGGACTTTAACAGGTCAAAAGCTTTATTTTAAAAGGGTTTTACCATTATTCAGCAAACCCTAATTAGGGTTTGCTGAATAAATCTAAAAACCTTGTTGGGTAAGACTTTTAGACTTTTTGTCAATCAAAAAGTACCATATCTGGGAGTGATGGGGGGGAAAATTCTGGGACTTTTTCCCTGAAAATTAGGTAGTTGACCCCCTCAAAATCGGTAAAACCCTACACCCCACACCCCACACCCCACACCCTACCCCCACGAAAAACTTTTTGCCGCAAACCCTAATTAGTGATGAGCAGGTCAAAAATTTCCCCGATAAAAACTGATAGCTGATCCCTAGATTTTAGGTAATAACCGTGGGTTGTTCCCGTCCGGTAGATTGACGAATTTGACCGATTTCTTCGGCTAAATCAATTAAGGGTTGTAGGGCCTTTTGGGTGTCGATATCGTGTTTACTCGCGTCCGGTTCATAACTTTCTAGATAAACCCGGAGAGTTGCTCCTTTAGTTCCCGTACCCGATAGACGATAAATAATCCGAGAACCATCGGTAAAACCAATGCGAATGCCTTGATTTTTACTCACACTACCATCCACGGGATCCGTATAGCTAAAATCATCGGCATATTCCACTTCATAGTTACCAAATTGTTTACCCTTAAGGTCTAAAACCAACTTCTGGAGACGTGCCATCATCTCTTTTGCCGGTTCTAAGGCGACTTCTTCATAATCATGACGAGAATAGAAATTACGACCAAATTCTTGCCAATGACTGCGAACAATTTCCTCTACAGATTCCCCTTTAACTGCCAAAATATTTAACCAGAAAAGAACCGCCCATAAACCATCTTTTTCGCGAATATGATTGGAACCCGTGCCGAAACTTTCCTCCCCGCAAAGGGTTGCTTTCCCCGCATCCAACAAATTACCGAAGAATTTCCAACCGGTGGGAGTTTCATAACAGTCAATTCCCAGTTTAGCCGCTACTCGATCGGCCGCCGCACTGGTGGGCATCGATCGCGCTACTCCCGTGATACCATTTTGATAGCCCGGTACTAGATGAGCGTTGGCAGTTAGTACAGCTAAACTATCACTGGGGGTGACAAAAAAATTCCGACCGAGGATCATATTGCGATCGCCATCTCCATCGGAAGCAGCCCCAAAATCCGGAGCCTCTTGACCAAAGAGAATTTCTACCAGATCATGGGCATAGACTAGGTTAGGATCGGGATGACCACCACCAAAATCCTCTAAGGGAATACCATTTAATACTGTACCTTTGGGCGCGCCTAAACGCTGTTCAAAGATGGCATAAGCGTAGGGACCCGTCACCGCATGGAGAGAATCCATGCACATTTTAAACTTACCAGAAGTGAGTAGGGCCTGAATGCGATCGAAATCAAAAATCTTTTCCATCATTTTGACGTAGGGAGTAACCGCATCGATCACTTCCACATCCATAGTTCCCAGTTTAAAGGAACTGGGGCGATCGAGATTAATATCGGCCCCTGAGAGGATTTTATAACTGCTAATCACCTTAGTCTCGGCATAAATTGCATCGGTGATATTTTCCGGTGCCGGTCCGCCGTTAGTAATATTGTACTTAATGCCAAAATCGCCCTCCGGACCGCCGGGGTTATGACTAGCGGAGAGAACAATACCGCCAAAAGCGTTATTTTCGCGAATTAACCCAGAAATAGCGGGAGTGGAGACAATACCATCGGTTCCCACGAGTATTCTACCGATACCGTTAGCGGCGGCGATTTTCAGGATAGTTTGAATAGCTTGACGGTTATAATAACGACCATCTCCACCGACAACTAGGGTTTGACCCTCGATACCGTCTAAAGTATTGAAGATAGCTTGAATAAAATTTTCCAGATAATGGGGTTGTTGAAAAACGGGAACGGATTTTCGCAATCCAGAAGTCCCCGGTTTCTGGTCACTAAAGGGTTTTGTGGCAACGGTTTCAATCGTCATAGTCTTTTCTTGATAGGCTGAGGCAATTGTCAACTTAAGTATATAGCAGTAGGTTGACAGCCAAGAAATCAGCTAGGAAAGACAACAGCTGGGGAGTCCCCTGTGATACTAAATCCTGTTTCAAAAGTCTAGGAGAGTGGGGAGACCACTTCGTGCGCGTTGCGGGGGGAGATAGGGGAGTGGGGAGATAGGGAAGTGGGGGGAAGGGAGCAGGGAGAAAAAAGCTGACTCCTGTCTCCTGTCTCGGAGTCTCCTGTCTCCTGTCTCCTGTCTCCTGTCTCCTGACTCCTGACTCCTGACCCCACCAACAAACTTTTTGCCGCAAACCCTAGCTATAAATTGCTTAATCGGCCCCTTCAATCGGTGCAAATCCCTGACGTTGAATATTCTCGCTGATGTGACGAGGTTCGAGGAATTGCAGCAGATAATCCGGACCCCCAGCCTTGGAACCTACCCCCGACATCTTGAAACCCCCGAAGGGTTGACGGGAGACAATCGCGCCGGTGATTCCCCGGTTAATATAGAGGTTTCCCACTTCAAATTCCTGCATAGCTCGGTTAATATGGGCAGGAGTGCGAGAATATAAGCCGCCGGTTAAAGCATAGTCGGTTCCGTTAGCTACAGCTAAAGCTTCCTCGAAATTGCTCACTTTGATAATCGCCACCACTGGACCAAAAATCTCCTCCATCGCTATTACCGCATCAGGGGGAACATTTTTAAAGACGGTGGGACTGACGAAATAACCCACTTCTGGAATTGGCATTTCTAGGGCTAATTCTGCCTCTTTTTTACCAGTTTCGATGTATTCCCGAATTCTTGCTTGAGCTTTCTCGTCGATAACCGGTCCTACTTCCGTACTCGGTAAATCCGTCGGCCCGATATTGAGGGACTTGGTAGCCTCGACAAAGCGATCAACAAAGCTATCATAGACGCTTTCCAGAACAATTATCCGCGAACAGGCCGAACATTTCTGGCCGGTGTAGCCAAAAGCGGACTTAACCGCACCGACAACGGCCTGATCTAAATCGGCACTCTCATCGACAATTAGGGCATTTTTGCCGCCCATTTCGGCGATAACTCGTTTTAGGTGTTTTTGACCCTTTTGCACGATGGAGGCATCTGTATAGATGCGACAGCCCACTTCTCGTGAACCGGTGAAGGCGATTAGGTGAACATCGGGATGGCTAACTAAATGCGCCCCCACTTGCGAACCTTTACCCGGGATATATTGGAAGACTCCGGCAGGAATACCCGCTTCTAGGAGAATCTCGGCAAATTTCGCCGTAATCACCGAGGAAGTCTCGGCAGGTTTCAATAGCGTGCAGTTACCTGCTACTAAAGCTGCTACTGTCATCCCCACCGCAATGGCTAGGGGGAAATTCCAGGGAGAAATCACTAAAGCAATACCCCGTGGTTGGTAGAAATAACGATTATTCTCGCCTGCTACGTCG
The DNA here is from genome assembly GCF_027531105.1 of Microcystis sp. LE18-22.4A. NCBI lineage: Bacteria > Bacillati > Cyanobacteriota > Cyanophyceae > Chroococcales > Microcystaceae > Microcystis > Microcystis sp. LE18-22.4A. Next base: position 2,219 of record NZ_JAPZRB010000043.1, on the reverse strand, counting down.
AAATTATGCCCTAAATCCAGTCTTTCCATCTCGGAGGCGTAATAACGGCAAAAATCGATCGCTTCTGACACTTCCGGATCCGCCTGTTGGATAACTTTGCCCACTTCCAAACAAATCCAGGCCGATAACTCGTGTCGTCGCGCTTCCATCAAATCTGCCGCTTTTCGCAGTATTTCGGCTCTTTTAGCCACTGGAGTGCGTTTCCACGCGGGAAAAGCCTGTTTCGCCGCTATGATCGCTTTTTCTGCCTGTTCCACCTCAATTAAGCCCACTTTACCCACTATTTCCTGCGGGTTACAGGGATTAACGGAATTAATTTGAACATTGGTGGCGACGTATTCGCCGTTAATTAGGGGTAAATAGGTTTTACCGAGGGAATTTTTGACAAAAGTAAGGGCTTGACTCGCTTTATTTCGCAATTGCTCGTTGGCATAATCTGTATCGGCGGCATTAGGAAAACCGGGGATAATCGGGTTATCCTTGCCTAAAACCCGGGGGGCTGCGATTAAATCTTCCACGGGACGATCCTCCAAATTTTGCCTTAGGAAAGAACTATTAGCGGTATTTTCTAATAAACGGCGGATTAGGTAGGCCATACCGGGTAAGAGTTGTCCGTAGGGGGAATAAACCCGCACCCGATGACCCCGCTTCACTAACGCTTTGGCTAATTGGTCGCCCATGCCGTACAATACCTGCATTTCAAAGCGACGACGGGGAATTTCTAAACTTTCTGCGATCGCACAGGCCAAGGCTTGCGATCGCACGTTATGACTACCGATGGCGGCGTATAAATATTGATGATTTTCCAATAATAACCGCGTCATCCGCTCATAATTGGCATCGGTGGCCGATTTTTCGTTATATACCGGCTGTGGCCAGTGATTTTGCCGAGATTTAATCGTTTCCTGATCCCAGTAAGCGCCTTTGACTAGCCGGACAGTAACGGGATAACCGCGCTTTTTGGCCCAATTAATTAAATCTTGTAAATCTTGGGCAGAATCTCTTAAATATGCCTGTAGGGTGATGCCAATATCGGTACGACTGCGAAATTCTTCTTCTAGGAGTAATTCTTTCAGGATAGCCAGGGTGAGGTTTTTATAAACGTACTGTTCCATATCAAAATGGACTGCCACCCCTAACTCCTGAGCGCGTCGCAATAGTAGGCGAATGCGAGCGCAAACTTTTTCCTTACTACCAATCGGATCCATGGGATCAAACTGAGAATAAAAGGCAGTTAGCTTGACAGAAACCTGCACTTGTGGTAATAAGTCGCCGTCCGCTTCATCAATTTGGCTAACTTTATTCCATTTGCTCGCTTCTTGAGCCAAATGGGTCATTAAATCGAGATAACTTTGTAGATAAACTTGGGTTTCCGCTTCAGTAATTACCGCTTCACCGAGGAGATCTATGGTAAAAGCCATTTTTTCCTTCCGCAGACGGGTGACAGTGCGAGTAATTTGCTCTAGGTCTTCCCCGGCGATATACTTACGAGCTAAGGTTTCTACGGATTTACTGATCAGACTGGCGGCCGTTTGAGCCGGTAGGGAGTTAGGATCACTAAAGTTGAGGATACTTTTCAGCGCACTGGGCAGTTCTACGGAAGCATCACCGAGGTACTGTTGGAGATGATTAGCGATCTCGGCATTACTGCGTAAAGCGGGTAAACAGTCAATAAAACGGAATAATTGTACTCGTAAATTGGGGTTAGACATTGCCCAATCGAGTAATTTATCATCCCAACGCATTTGATCCTGTAAAGCAGACCAAAGACCTTTTTTTTCCCGAGTTTCGGCTAAAAGTTGTCTAGCGATCTCTTGGGTTTTGGTTTCGTAGTTTTGAGTTGAGTCGATTTGGATAACCACGGTGATTCAAGTAAAAAAATTATCAACGGGATTCAGCTTTCAGCAAGCTACCGTCAGCCTTCAGCCTAAAATTCAGTTTTTGAGCTTTTTCAGCTGATTGCCGCTCTTAATGGCTCTTTTCTCTGGTTTATATTCTTACCGAAGGACTAATCAAAGCTAATAGCTGATCGCTTTTGCTGAACACTCTATTGTACTCGATCAAGCGGGGAAGTGGGGGTGTGGGGTGTAGGGTGTAGGGTGTAGGGTGTGGGGTGTAGGGTGTGGGGTGTGGGGTGTGGGGAGTGGGGTGTGGGGTGTGGGTCACTTCGCGCGCCAAGGACGACTCGCGGATGCTGGTCTGGGCCGGCAGCGAATCCA
>NZ_JAPZRB010000038.1:0-10713 GCF_027531105.1 Microcystis sp. LE18-22.4A | reverse complement strand
AGCAGCAGACTCTGGTAGCTCTGTATTTGTTGCTCAGGGTTGATCTCTCATCATCCTTTCGGTGTTCGCATCAGCACTCCGATTTTTCTTCAGATAGGTTCTAGAATCGAAATCAAGACGCAGGGGAAGATAGAGTTCCCTGAGTCTGAAAAGTGTACTACCGTGTAATTTTATGAAAAATAGTCTGAAACGATCGTTCCTTCGATTTATGACTGTCTCCATACTTATCGTTTTGCCATCTTGTTCACAAAAGAATCCGATCGCTCTTGTTCTCTTAAAAGACACATCTATAAGTGGACAAAATAACGAAGAGTTTAAGACGACAACCAAGAAAGCCTGTAAGGGTATAACAGAATCCATTTCGCGTGGTGATGAATTGAAAGTTATTCAAGTCAATGGCGAGCAGGACTTTTTTGAAAATCTTACCCCCACCAATCCAACTGATGCGAAAAAACAGTGTGGAGCCGTAAGAACCACCCAAAAACAGGGAACTTTGGCCTGTCCAGCTGTTCGCACAGCCCATAAAATTTTTCAGTCATCAAAAAAACCTGGTGTATTGTTAGTCCTTATAGAGACCAACGAGCGGGAATCACCTTGCCCTCAAGATTGGAGAACTACCGTTAAAAATGTCATTGAAAAAGGTGGCTCTGTAGTCATTTTGAATGCTACAAACAACGGCGGCGAATCATTTCGCTTAGAGCTAGAAACTGCGTTGGAAGGTCTCCCAGTTACATATGCTCATACTGACGTGGAATTTGTTATTAAGAACGCTATCCAAGAAACTAGAAGAAAAGCTGAGGCAAAATTATGAAAAAATCAGATAGTTTCCCTCACTTTGAGGGCAACGGTTGGAATAGTCCCCATGTATCTAATGCCAGTGGCCACACCGAACGAGAATCAGAATCTAACCCGTGGCCAGAGTCGGAAGCAAGAGTCAATATCAATCAATCAAAGGAATTCAATCGGCTAATTGCTGAGGACCTTCATCCCCAAGATCAGGAAGACCTGTTACAACGCTTTCCTTGCTATGCGATCGCACAGAGGAGAGTTGCCGCAGCCGAGTTCTGCCGCTTTCAGATTATTAAAATTTGTGAATTATACTAAAGGAGTTTTATGCCTAGAGATACTTTCTCTTTTTTTAATTTCTGTTCTTTGTTGGTCACGAGCATCATCGCCTTCTTAAACTTTAACACGGCTATGGTTTTAGTGCCGGGGGATTGGGACGATATAAAAATATTGTTTGCCGTTCCAGTTTCCTTGATAGCCTGTATTCTTTTCGACACCAAAGTTAGCGAGGAGTATATGCGTGAACGCCTCAAAGGATTTGCGAGATCTACCTTAAATTGGATTAATATTCAGAGAGAAAGACTGAGTCAAACTCGATTTGGGACGATGAGACTGGAAACATACATCTATCTGTTTCAACTTTTTGAAGCACCTTTCTTAGAAACATCAATAATCTCAATTATTAATCGTCTTGGCTGTATCATTTACCTAATCACAGAGTTTATTGTGAGCGCTTATTTATTAATAGAACGAGAGGATTTGCCCTGGTTCATGTCTATTGCTCCTATCCTAGCAGGATTATTGAACTTAGCAACGGGAATCCTCAAAGGACGTCTTATTGTTTACCCAAAAGCGCTTACACAACTTAGAAAAAAATATCAACAGTATTATGAGGACGTCTAAAATGAATATTAGATTGATAAATATTAACGAGATGAGTTCTCAGGATTTAAACGAACTGACGAGTATTTATGTCTCAGATGCAAGTCTGTCACCATCTAAAATGGTTGAAATCCTTCAGCAAAGAGTCGCTTGCCGCTCTCTCCATAAATCCATAAAATTAATTCAGGAAGACCACCGACGGTCTTTTGAAAACTGTTTATCAGAGAGAGATAAAAAGCTTGAAGAAATTCGGAAACAAGCAGAATCTCTACACAGTTATCCCCGGGCTATTAACGCTCCAAATCCCTCCTATTTCTTGGCAATAAATACAGTTAAAGAAGACTTAGAATTTGCTGAATCTCAAGTCAGAAATCATGAAAAATCTATCAGCAGATTAAATAACTTAGAATTGGAATTCAAATCAGTACTAAGAACATCATCATATTGGTCAGGTTCATTAGCCGATAGCAATAAAATTGAAGAAATACTGAATGAAATGGGAGTAAAAGAGCTAATGCACGATTTAGAGCAAAGACTGAGAGAATTGCAGGAACAGGTTAAAAAATTTAGCCTTGAATTAACCAAGTTCTCCATCGTTACTGTGTACGGCGAATCAAAAGTAGAAGATTTTCAATATAGAAATGGAGCTGCTCACCATGAAATTGAATGAATCCCCTTTTGGAGCGAGCTATGCTCCTCGTCCGGAAAAACCAATCGTGGCCTTGAAACCTAAAGCTTGGTCAGTATTTTTAAGTTGGAAAAACCTCCGTGGAATAATTTTCATAATTCCTCTTTTTTCTATAGCCTGGCAGTACCTAACTCTACAACGAACCGAATATATGTTTACAACTCAACGGTTTAGGACTATTACGGGACTTTTTAACCAAGAAATCGACGAAGTTTGGCTATTTCGTGTAACAGATTTACGCATTTTAAAGCCATTTCTTTATCGTTTGTTTGGAATAGCAAATCTTTACATTTACTCTACAGATAGAAACAACAAACTCGTGGTTATTCAGGCAATTTCGCTTACAGATGCCTTGAAGCTGCATGAAATTCTTCAACAGCAAGTCAATATTGAGCGACATAGAAATCGACCTGATATTCCAGGCTCTTGGCAGTAATCAATCATCTCAAAAAAAGGAAATAGTAATATGGCTGACCAAAACACATCTACTAACGGCGAGACTAATACTTCTTGTCCCAGCACAATAGATAGTCCAGAACTACAAGATAAAGATATATGGAGTTCTTATGACAATACCTTTGGCAAATACGCATTTCACGGGGGAATGGAGGGATACTTAGAAAATAAAGACCCTTCGCCTGAAAGTCCACAACAAGAGTGTTTCTACGATGATTCAGGTAATCTAATCGACGAAAACCATCAATACGCAGGAATGAGAGGAACTGCTAATGAATACGATGGACATAAGGGCGATAGTTCAGAACTATGGAACCATTTCTATAACGATAGTGGGGGAATCTGGCAAAACGGTGGAGAAGCCTTTTCTACCTCTGTGGAATCCTACTATGACTCTGTTGAAGATTATGTTTCTGATGTCTATGACTCTGTTGAAGATTATGTTGCTGATGCCTTTGAATGAAGTCAAAGTCAAAAGCTCTTGAACGTCCTCAAAGCTTATCTGTCAAGCGTTTTTATCCCCTCTATTCTAACCCGCGCCAAAAAGCCACAAAAACTAAAAAACTTCGCCAACAACAAATGGTTAATAAACAGCCAAAATCAGTCATTCTTCAGCAAAATAATGCTACTACAACAATAAATAATTTGGTCAATAGCTGAACTAAAAGAGTTGCAAAAAATAAAGTCTAATTTTGGCTTTAAAATCAATTAAGGGATTGCACAGTTTTCTTGATTGGCAATCCCTTTTTTCTATTAATTCTGCATGGTATAGCCTAAATGATTGCCCACCATCAATTTTTTTATCGTTTCAGCACAGTAATATTAAAACATAATGATATTATGTTCCTACGATTAGGAATTTATTAACCTTTGTAGGGATTTAACACTGTTAAATCCTTATCTATTGACGGTGATTTAAAGATAATTCAATGATATTCTTAAGTTAGTTAATTCAGTATCTTGCTTTAACTCTCTATAGATAGTGATCGCCACTTCACTAGCAAGGTTAATTCCTGAATGGGAGTAGATCAAAAACCGCAAACCATCCACTATTTTTGAAGCTTTTTTCTTTTTTTTGATGAAAGCCACTGTTTTTTTAATATCTTCCTCATTAAATTGAGTTATATCATTTATTATAAGGGGGTGAATACGCCCAGGATTCATGTTAAGTTCAGATTGAACAGATTGAGGTTCAGCATTGCCATTAGGGGTTTTAATTGAAATAAATCGATAGTCGCTTCCCTCCTTATTTTTAACTAAGTCATTGACTTTTTCTAAGTCACAACAAATCAGTTCAATATCTTGATAAATATTAGTAATTCCCTCTCCAATACTATAAATTCTGTCAACTAATGATTGAGGTTCAATCACCTTAACTTCTTTTCCCCAACCCGAAATCCAACGAATGAGATCAATGTCCATTAAAGACCATTCGGGTACAGTAACTTTAATAGTATATTGATAGGGAGGAATATTTTGGTCTAACTTAAAAATTCCACGATCTCGCGTAGCGAGCGCTTTGCGTTCATAACTCGTTCCTTTTAACCAATCAGGTAAAGACATTTCTATTTTCTGAAATCTTTGATTTCCTTCACAAATAAATTTAAACGCAAGTTCTGTGGCGTAGAGAATGACAGTAACATTTAATTTCTTTCCTTGTTGGGAATCTAAATACTGACGCTGTTTTGCAACATCATCGCCTAAATAAATTCCTGCACTTGCATCATAAAGTTTATGGAGCTTATCTAACGCTTTCTTTTGCTCATTTATATCTCTCTGAGTATTTACTTGTTGAAATCGAATTCTATCAATTCTTGCGAAAGCAAATAAACCTTTTTTGTCTCCTTCACCTATTTCATACCCTAAATACCATGCAATATTATGAAAAACAATTTGTAAAGGGTAAGCGGTAAAGGTTTGTGGTTGTTGATCTGACCAGTTGGCTGTTCCTTGAACATGACTAAACTTCAAAAATTCTCCTTTTTTTATCGCTTCTTCTAACTGTTCAAATTGTTGTTGATATTTCTCCACATCAACAATAGATTTTGTGCCAATTAAGCGAGTAGAATAAGGGGCTTCTCCTTCTAAAAGTTTGGAATTCTCTAATCGTTGTTTAAATATATCATAAATTTCGGCAGCAAGAGGATCTTTAAAATATTTCTCTACTGAATGGGATCGGAGAGATTGATAGAGCTTATTTAACTCATATTGAGATAAAATACCTGTTCCTGCAAAGTAGCCTTTCTTCATAGCAAAATTAGGTAAAAGTTGATAAGGTTTAATACAATGACAAATATCTTCTCGAAAGTTATTTTCTAGAGGACGTCTTTGATATTTATTCTCAATATCAATCTTGCCAGAAAATAAGCCATAGTTATACATCGCTTTAACAATGCTAGTTTGCCTAAAACCTGTTTCTGTTGTCACCGAAGGTTTGCTATTTTCTTCGCATAAAAAAGGATGATGAACAATAAAACGAATCGTTTTTATTAACCGTTGAAATTTTTCTAAATCATTGTAACGATGACTAATTAAATAAGGATAATCAATCGACTCTATCTCAATTAAATTAGCCGCTATATCTCCTCTGGCTAAAATCCCATTTTTTTCTAACCAATATAAGTCTTTTTCTATTGCTTTAGGATGGGCATAAATAGCATGATACTTTTTAGTAATTACTGCACAAATTTCCTCAATTGAAGTGCTAAACTGAGGTAATTCTTCGACTTCTAAAATTTCTTTCAGGTTTTCTGGTTCAGTTTCCGCTAAATTCCCAATCCCTGGGTAGTTAATAATGACGGACATTAAGTGCATTAATCGTTCAAAGTCTAATAAACGAGAATATGGGTGAAAAACTTTATTCTTATTCAAGTTAGCTATGTTAGCTAAAAGACGCTTGAATCCTGTGAGAATTGTACAAATTTCGTCAAGATCAAAGTTATTGTCTTTAACAGGAACAGGATAGATTTTTAACAGTCCTTCGTTAGACTCTGGGGGATTTTCTTGTAAATTAGCGTTCATCTTATCAATCACTTCGTCAGGAACTTGGCGATCACGTTGTTGATTTCTTTGTTTACATTTTTCCACAGAAGTCTGTAGATGCCATCCTATCCATTGAATATTAAATAAATTAACCGTTTTATACAGAAAATCAAGTCGCCACGGGCGCATGACATTAGTGGCATCATAAATGACAGGTTGATCTTTTTCAACGGCGGTTTTAATTTGATCTAAGACTTCTACCTCAATATCCGCCCAAATTCCTTGATTTGCAGCATCTCCATAAAGTTGCGCCCGAATTTCATCGGTTGAAACTACGACAGCATTAATTTCTTCTGCCAAAACTTGAGCAAACGTTGATTTACCGCTTGCAGGAAGTCCAATCAAAAAGTGACAAATTACAAGCTTTTTCATCATAGTTTGAAAGGCCGTAAAATAACGGTATAATTGTTCAATTTGAGTCAAAGAATTGATTGATTCGTTACTATGGGTAAGTTCAGTTTGTCCAATCGCTCCCTTTTCTGATTCAGGAAGTTGATATTCTAGGGAGCATCTGTAACTCCTAAATTAAGCTTTATGTCAAGCTATTTTGAAAGCCTTACCAGAATCAAGTTTTAGGGACAAGTATAATTACTCACTTGCATAAATGAGATGCTCCCATATTCTGGTTGAATCTGTGACTCGTTCTGGACTCATCTAAACCTCCACAGCAGAAGAATAAAGAATTAAAGTATATCTATCTGAGTCAATCCTATCATATAAGTACGTTCTATCGCCGTACATTTTCTAGCCATTTAAGATCGCTCAGTAAAATAGCAATCACCTGTGTTTTAACCGCAGAATAGATATAGTATTGATCGGTGTTAATAAACTGTTCTTTATAGTCTCTCCTCAATTGCAATAAAGGATGATTGAGAATAATGTTTAAGATGTCTGGAATTGTCTTATGTACAGGGTGAGAGCATCTCAAAAGCTATTGACAATCGGCCAGTTTTGTGATCCGCATGGGCTTTCAGCCGATACCAGCCAATCAGAATAGTTACCAAATTGACCAAATGGGTCGATTTTTGCTTAACAATTGAGATGGCAAATTCTCCTCAAATATGCCTGAATCGTGGGTAAGCAACCCCCACAAAGTCCCTTTTGTCAAGGATTGTTAAGATGGGCTTGCCCTGATATAATAGACGGTGGGCTAATGTCCTGAATTAAGCTTAATAATCCCTAACGAGAAATAATGACCATTTCATGCGAACTCCCACCCCTTGCTGAAATTTTTCAATATGGAGTTTCTTAACTCAACCCAGAGAAGATATCGGTGTTCGCACCAAATACACTCTCATAAGCTTTAATTTAGGGTAACGTCGTCATTAGCCATTAATTTACAGTTAATAAATATGACTATTCTTCTTGCGAACCTTGGCACTTCTGACTTATCTATTAAAGTAACAGTAGATAGCAAAAATTATTATCTTCCTATTGATTTTCTCTCGAATGAACCTAATCTAAATAAAAAACTCAAAGACTTAGATAATGAGCGTCGAACTATTTGGGACAATATGTATCAAGGTTTTAACTATGTTCCTAATAGTCAAGTTTACCAAGATTTAGGATTTCCTCCCCAAAAACAACCAGTTCGTGAATTAACCAAAGCTCTACAATCAAGCTATCAAAAAGAGTCCCCTAAATGGCATTCTCTTATTCGACCGACTCGAATTGGAAGTGTAATCCAAAAAGCAGTAGCAATGGGAGCATCTAAAGCCTATATTTTCGTCACCAATCAACCGACTTCACACCCTCAAGATACCATTTATTTGTTCCAGATTATTCAACAGTGGGTACAACAGGAATATCCTGCTTTTGAATTAATTCAAAAAGAGCTACAACTTAATTTAGATCCGCAAAATCCTAACCTTGAAGATTTAGTTCTTGAATACTACTATAATCAGTTGAATGAGATTTATTTAGAAGAAAATTTATCCCAAGAATCAACTATTTTAGTCAATGTTAAAGGGGGAACATTGCACCAAAAAACTGCACTCAAAATTCAAGCAATTGCCAGTGATTTTAAAAATATTCTGTTCATTGACCCCATTTTAGACCTTAATCAACTTTTAGAGGGCAAAAACTCTGAATGTCAACTAACTTCTTATTGGCTTTATCAACGGAATCAAAAATATCAAACCGTTAAGTTACTGTTACAAAAAAGATGGGATTTTGACGGAGCAAGAGTGATTGTTAAAGATTGGCAAGAAACTTTGATTTATTTAGCAAAACAAGTTTCTGCAATAGCCAGTGACACCCAAAAAGAGCAAGAAAAGTTAACAGAAATTATCACAAGCCTTGATTTTGCCGTTAGCTGTTTTAACCTTGATAAAAATGCCGTGAGAGATAATGATAAAATGGAGCATAACTTTTGGTTAAATCTTTATACTCAATGTCGGATTTATTGGGAACTAGATGAAATCGCTAACTTTCTAATCCGATTAAGTTCTTTTTATGAAGTCACTTTAAATGAATTAGTTATTGGCTTAGGCGGACAAAAATACTTGAGAAATAATAATCAAAATCAAGATTGGGTATTTGTCAGAGGACAAGCAGATCAACGATATAAAGTCTGTAATAAATTTGAGGAGCTAGAACAGAATTTTGGTGCATATGAAGTCACTTGGCAATATAAGAAAACTCAAATAAATAAGGAGCATACATCTACTTGTAAAGCCATAACAAATCAAAAAGAATATCCCCTTGAGATTATTATTAAAGGCAAGTTTGGTCAAGGGGATAGTGGAGCGATTGCCAAACTAAAAAATATCTTAAAAGTTGAAGAAGTTTATCATAAGAAACAATATAAATTAGGAAATCGTTATAGTAAGAGAAATTTTGTTCAAACCTTAATAGAAATTGATCATCCTGATCGCCTTGAATTATGGCAACAGATTCTAGACTCTTTGGTAAAATTAGATTATTGGTTTGATAATCGAAATACGCTCATTCATAGTGGCAGAGGAGTATCAGTACAAACTATGATTCAACAATGGGAAGAAGACAAACGAAATTGGACTGACGACAAAGATAAATATAAAGCTAATCCCCATAAAGCTTGTCATCCTAACAATATTTTAGGGGAAGTTCTCAATATTGCTATCCACACTTATCAGTTACTTGGACAAAAATCATCTCCTTATGTCGGTTGCGATGAAAATACTCCCTATTATCTCTATAGCCAATTACGAGATGAAATTTGTCAACAATTGATTTAACCCTTGAATCCCCGCAAAGGCGGGGACAAGATTAATTTCAAGACCAGCTTCAGAAACGGTGGAAGATGTGACTTTTAAGCGGTTAGTCTCTTAAGTCTAACAATCTGATCACTGATAGATTCTAGGGGGATAAAGTCCTGTTTTAGTAATGCTTGTAAGCGAGAATTAGTGTTTACAGAAGCACCAACCACATTGACATCAACGTTGCGTGCTTGTAGTCTCTCAACCAAGGGAATGAAATCTCCATCACCAGTGACTAAGATAACGCGATCACCTGGTTTAACCGCCTCTATTAAATCCAACCCCATCGCTAAATCATCGCCAAGAGTTTTCCATCCGTTTTCCCGTTGTGATAAAGGGAAAGTGATTACCTCGTAGTTAAGTTGTTTTAAGTGATGAAGCCATTGTTTTTGATTCGGAGAAAGATGCTCATGGAGTCCAGTATAATACTTTAAAGTAAAAGTATCTGTCTGTTCTGCTGGTTCCACCAGAGCAATTTTTAAGGCTTTCCAGTCAATTTCTAACCCTAGTGTTTCGGTCGTTTTGCTGAAATTGTTACCATCGATGTAGATGTGAGTCACCGTCTGTCTTTTTTGGGGTAGGGGAATGACGCGCTTCTCAGTTTCTATCTCTGGGGTTGGCTTCTCTTGGGGAGTAAGTTGATTTAACTGTTGTTGTTGCTGATTTAGAGTTGCAGTCGTTAGCTTTTGTTGATGTTGAACTTTTTGGGTTGCGCCTACCAGTAAACGGCTACTGGTTTTCAGGGTTCTGACTTCTTTAGCCACTTTTTCTGTTGTGTGTGTGACAGCTTTAACCTCTTTTTCGATTTTTTCGATCCCCTTAATCATAGTTTGGGAGTTAGTCAGACTTCCTTCAATCAGAGTCTTGATTTTCTTTTTTTCTTTAGTAACAATGATCGCAGAGGTAGAAGTGGCGGTCGCGAGCGCTGTTCCTACTATCATCAGATCCAGTTGACCCGAAGAAACGATCGCACTAACGAACAGAGAAGAAGCTACTTGAATGAAGGTTTTCATCATTTTTTCTTCTTTTGAGTATAGTGTGTACGGATAAATGAGTTCCACCCGGCCCCATTAGGCGGCCCTAACTAGGTGTGAACAATTTTTATCGTAATAGGGGTTTTAACGGGATTCAAGCAATATCATGCGAACGCCCATCTTCTGATTTTATCAAGCAAAGCGGCCGAAAGACTTCAACGAGAAGTGCAGTCAAGAGAAGATTTTATCGCCGATATTAATACTTGGCGAATTGATGTCCTCGATCTCAGGAAGCGAGGTATTTTTCTCATTACTCAGGAAAAGAGTTTATACACCTTAATTTCTTCGTACAAGCAGGGAATTAAGAGAATTATCGCTCAAATTACCGCCATTGACCGGCAAGAGGGTGATTCCCCTGAAATTCATTATCTCAAATCCGAGAATAGGAGTCTGGTAGGCTCCATGAATAACATAAAGAATTTAATCCCTAAATTAGATCAGTACAATGCGGTTGATAACGAAAGATTTGCAGAAATAATTAATCAGACTCCCTTTAAATATTTATCTTACCGTACCCCGACCGAATGTTACCAAAATCTCTTGAATCAATCGAAGGGAGTACAATAAAACGGTCGTGTTTTAATCT
>NZ_JAPZRB010000084.1:0-18364 GCF_027531105.1 Microcystis sp. LE18-22.4A | reverse complement strand
GGACAGGCAAAGTTAACCGAAAAGGTTGAGGGAATCGATAATCGCCTAAAATCAGTGGAAGGAACCCAAAAAAATCAGGTCTGGACATTAATTATTCTTTTGGCAAGTGCGATCGCTACAGCCGGTTGGAAAGTATTTTTTTCAGGTAATCCCTAGAATTAAGAGTAGCAACCTCACCACCCCCTTATCCTGATCGGTTAGCCAAAAATTGTCACTTTTCCGATTTAACCCTCTGCTAACCAGCGCACGGCATCCTTAGCGTGGTAGGTTAAGATAATATCGGCACCCGCCCGTTTGAAGCTGGTTAAAGTCTCTAAAGTCACTCGTTTTTCGTCAATCCAGCCATTTAACGCCGCCGCTTTAATCATTGAATATTCCCCCGACACATTGTAGGCAGCCACGGGTAAATTAGTCATTTCCTTGATTCTCCAGATAATATCCATGTAAGACAGGGCAGGTTTCACCATTAACATATCTGCTCCCTCTAATACGTCTAATTCCACCTCTTTTAAGGCTTCCCGGGCATTACCCGGATCCATTTGGTAGGTTCTGCGATCGCCGAATTGGGGGGTAGAATCGGCGGCATCCCGAAACGGCCCATAATAGGCAGAGGCATATTTAGCCGTATAGGAAAGAATCGGTGTATCACTATAACCCGCCTCATCCAATCCTTGACGAATTGCCTGCACAAAACCATCCATCATTCCCGACGGTGCAATGATATCCACTCCCGCTTTTACCTGGGAAACGGCGGTTTTTTGCAATAATCCCAGAGTGGGATCGTTTAACACCCTGCCGGTTAAATCTCCCGTTTGCAGATAACCACAATGACCGTGGTTAGTATATTCACACAAACAAGTATCAGCGACAATGAGTAGATCGGGAACTGCCTCTTTAATTGCTGTGGCCGCTTTTTGGACAATACCATGATCGTGCCATGCTCCCGTCGCCTCTGTGTCTTTACTTTCCGGCAGCCCAAATAAAATAATCGCTGGAATTCCTAAATCCCGCACTTCCTTGGCTTCGTCAACAATTTTATCGATTGATAATTGGTACACCCCCGGCATCGATTTGACTTCCTGAGCAATACCTTCCCCCGTCGTGGCGAAAAGGGGATAGATAAAGTCATTGGCTGTCAAGACGGTTTCACTCACCAGACGGCGCATTTGAGGGGTTTGACGCAGACGACGGGGGCGATGAATAGGAAACATAGTTTTTTGTGATTAAATCGGGAATCTTGTCTCGATTCTTTAGTTTAAATCTTTGCTGAGGATGAACACAAATCGATTCAGCCGGCAGCTGGCTGCCGGCAGCTATCCGCAATATTTAGTTATTTTGAGCTTAATCAAACTATTTAGGTCAAAAATGACCTGATGAGGCTTTATCGTCGTTTTGAGTGCGAAAAACCAGCAATTTGACTAAAATTTAATCTTTATAGCGATCACTTTTGCTGTTGCCACCACCGCATCTATTTACAAAACTTTACCTCATCAGTTATCAGTTACCAGTTACCAGTTATCAGTTATCAGATGTGATACTAAATCCGTTTATTAAAAACTGATTATTTATTCTCCCTTTTGCCTCTTGCCTTTTGCATGAGTGCCTCTCCTCATAACTAGCTTATACTCAACGGATTTAGTATGAGTTTTCAGTTCACCGATGGCTCTCTTGGATATTGGCTGAAAAATGTTCACGGTGTTACATTAGCGGCGCAAGCGTTCACTGATTACTGTTTACTGTTCACTGTTCACTCACTCCCAAAACCCATCTCCATTTGGGAGAAGGATCGTTTATTCTAGGAAGTAAGAGCGATCGATTCAGGATTTTTGCTATGGCGAACTTAGGTGATTTAGTCAAAAAAGCAGTTTATTTGGGCGTAGGCATTGCTACTTATGCCGCCGAAAAAGCTGAAGTAAATTTACAAGAATTAAGAAATCAAGCCCAAAAATTAGCCGATGAAATGATTTCTCGCGGCGAAATGACGACAGAAGAAGCGCGCAAATACGTTGATGAGTTGGTGAAACAGGCACAACAGCAAACGGTGGCAGGTAACGAATCTAATATTCCCCATGAACCCCGACGGATAGAAATTATTGAAGATGAGGAGGACACCAAAGCAGCCGATCCAAAAGTAGATGAATTGCGGCAACAGGTGGAACGTCTTCAGGAGGAATTACGGAAACTGCAACGGGATTAAAACCTAGATTTTAGCGACAAATAATTAATTATTACCAGACAAGGGATGCAAGTATA
This sequence comes from Microcystis sp. LE18-22.4A, assembly GCF_027531105.1. Classification (NCBI taxonomy): domain Bacteria; kingdom Bacillati; phylum Cyanobacteriota; class Cyanophyceae; order Chroococcales; family Microcystaceae; genus Microcystis; species Microcystis sp. LE18-22.4A. The sequence continues at coordinate 16,111 of NZ_JAPZRB010000084.1, read as the reverse complement.
AACATGAACGATTGGCCGAAAGATTTTTGGGAAGTGATCGAAACTGTGGCACTGGGAATTGAAACTTTTTTCCAAGAAGTGACCCAAACTATCGAAGAAATCAATGAGGAAATTATCATAGATTTGGAACAGTTTATTCAAGAGGTTTTACCCCAGGAATTAGAAGATTTTTTTAACTCCGATGAATATCCCTTTTCGGAATTAGATGAACCCTCGGATTTTACCCTCACTCCTAAGGTTAACCCCGATCCTAACACCCATCCTGCTTGTATCGGTTGCCGTAATTATCACGGTTATATCTACGGAGGTAATCTTCTCGTCTGCGGTTTCCATCCCTACGGTTGGGATAGTGATAGTTGTCCCGATTGGCAAGCAGAGGATTAATTATTTTTCTATAAAATCAGGTAGGGTTATTATCCCTACCCATAACTTTTATCTCAAAGCAACTATCTGTCATTTTTAGTTAAGAATCACCCTTGGGAGCATGGTAAGGTTCAGAATCAAAAGGCTGCATCCCCACATCGGGATATTCATCATTGTTGGGACTAAAAATGCGAGCGAAAGCCTCTGTTAGGTACTGGACAAAATTGTGTAATGTATCCTTGATATTCATTGCTTTTCTCTCCGACTCTCGACAACAATCTCTTTTTCGGATCAGGTTGATTCACCCCTCCATCCCCATTATCTAGGCAGAATCTCATCAATTGTTGACTTTTGAGATAATTCTTGAATAATCTTCATAAGACTTTATATTTTTTCTGGTTTATCTAAACTTTTATAATAATTCTTGTATTTTTGTAAAGGAAAGATTATTCAATTAAATCGCTGAACAAATATTTGATTGTTGTCCAGAAAGGATTGTATCTTTGTTGATCATCTAAGCATAAATATCCATTGACAAAAACTTTTAATTGAGCATTATCTATCTCCTCATCCAAAAAAGGTTCGATGGCTTTCTGACGAAAGTCGTTGATTTTATTGAGGTTTAATCCCAACTTTTCGATAGTATTAATTGCTTTTTGATCATCTTCTTGTGCAGGTTTAATTGTACCATCATAGTTAAAGGCAAAGTGAGACTCACAATCGGGATTAAGTGGAGAGATTAAGAGATTTTCATCAAACCAGTTATCTTTTAGATTACCACAGTGCCGAGGTTCACCAGACTTAAGATTTGCCTGACAGGAACATAGCAAATTGGCATAATCTAGGGGATCAACACTGGGATCACTCTGAGGTTTAAAATGTTCTATATGCCATTTACCATCAATCAATCGACTTTCACAATAACAACATATTTCCCCCTGTTCTGTCATCAAAGCTTTAATTAGTATTTCTTTTGGGTTTCCCGCTAAATTTCTAAAGTCGGGCTGCCAATCTGAGTTAGCTTGCTCTTTCCAATTCTTAAACTCTGGTGGTTCTTGTCTTTTTCTAATATACTTCATTTTCCGATAATTTCCTTGCGTCGAATAATAACTTCAGCTTTAATTAATTCTGGATCATTTTGAATTTTAGCTCTGAGATCATTGATTTTATTTTTAGCTGCCTCTAATTGATTTTGAGAGATTTGTTCATAGATATCTTTCAAAGCTTCAGCGATTTCCTTGGGACGAGTTGTCTCTAACCCCATCAAATCTTCCAAAATTCGATCAACATTTTTGCCGTAGGACTCCTGCACGGGATGAACTTTTATTCCCATTTCTGTTTGTTCCATGAAGTGTAAACTTTCTGGTTGAACATGAGTGATAATATTAGGAGAATGGGTGGAAATAAAAAATTGACAGTTAGGAAAAACTTCTAGTAATTTAGGTACTACAAATCTTTGCCATTGAGGATGTAAATGTAAATCAATTTCGTCAATGATAATAACGCCAGTACCCGTTAAGGGATAAGGATTTTGAGGATTAGCAATCGCCATTCTTCGAGCTAAATCTCCCAGCATAGCAATCAGACATTTTTCTCCATCAGAAAGTTGATTAACAGTAACTATTTTATTCTTTTTTGTTACTTCCATTCTCAAAGGATTACGACGGACGCTAAGATTAGTAAAATCGGGTAGAAAACGTTCGATCGTTTCCCGAACCGCTTCCAATTGGGGATCGGGAAAACAAAAACCTTCTGGTTTAATTAGATAATCCTGATATTTTCTATTTTCATTTTCTAAATCTTCGCGCTCGCGAAACCATTCAAAAAAAGTGCGAAAATCTGCTCCACTGGTTAAAGCATTTTCGTAGGCACTTAGAGAATCAAATTGATGTTTTGTTTTAATTTTTAAGGGTATATCCAGCACTGCTCGATTAACAGAATAATAAACAAATAAAGGTAAGTTAATTTGTCCTTGATGATCAGTAATTTGTCGTTGTATTTGTTGAGTGTATTCATTTAATTGGCTAAAATTACTCCGTTCTCCAGCGTGGATATATCCAGTCCTAGTTTTTACTATTTTCCAAGTAATCTCTTGACTATCTTCCGTCACCCCAGTGATTTCAATTATAGCCGTACCCTGACCATTATTAATCTCGGTTTCGCTAATCTTTCGTCCACTGGCATTAGTATTTTTTAGGCGATTAACTAACCATGAAAGCATAATCGCCAAACTATCTAAAATGGTGGATTTTCCAGCACCATTAACTCCTATAAATACGTTTAATTGACGATGAAAGTCGATGTTTAAACTAACTACACCTCGATAATTAATAAGCTTTATAGACTTAATTCTCATGGTTTTTTGTATCGGCAAGATTTGCTTATATTTGAGATAATTGTTAGAGAATGACTCTCGAATAATTGCCAGTAAAACTTAGATAGGGTTAAGAGACAGTAGGACAAGGAATAGAAAAAAATATCGACCAAAGAAATAATATCTAGTTTTGGCACAGAACCGGATAGTCATAATGATTATTTATCATTTACCCTCGACCAACTCAAAAAAACCCTGGCTGACTTTCCCGATCGCTGCCCTCTGTGAGACAATCGATCGAGTGTTATCCTAAACTCCGCCAATTTTCATGTCCGACGACGCTACTATTCGCACTGCTGTACAACGTCTCTACAATACCTATCCTTTCCCCCCCGAACCGCTCCTAGACGAACCTCCTCCGGGTTACAATTGGCGCTGGAATTGGATTGCTGCCTATAACTTTTGTTGTCATCGTAAACCTGAACGAGAGGATATCCGCATTCTCGATGCGGGTTGTGGTACTGGTGCGGGAACCGAATATCTGCTCGCGCTCAACCCTTTTGCTAATATAGTCGCGATAGATATCAGTGAAAAAGCTCTAGAAATTGCCAAAGAACGCTGTAATCGTTCGGGAGTCGCACTAAAACACCGAGGTTCTCTCGATTTTCACCATTTACCCCTTGAATCCGCCACTAATCTCCCCGGAGAATTTGATTTAATTAACTGCGTCGGGGTGCTGCACCATCTCCCAGACCCGATTAAAGGTATTCAATCCCTCGCGCAAAAACTGGCCCCCGGTGGTCTGCTGCACATTTTCGTCTATGCACAATTGGGACGCTGGGAAATCCAGTTAATGCAATCTGCGATCGCACTTTTGCAAGGAGACCGACGCGGGGATTATAAAGATGGGGTCGCTGTCGGCCGAGAGATTTTTGCTTCACTACCGGAAAATAATCGCATTTTGAAACGGGAAAAAGAGCGTTGGTCAATGGAAAATCATCGCGATGAATCCTTCGCTGATATGTACGTTCACCCCCGGGAAGTGGACTACAATATCGATACCCTCTTTCAACTGATTGATGCGTCAGGATTAGCCTTTATTGGCTTTTCTAACCCTTCCTACTGGCAATTAGAGCGTTTATTGGGTAAATCCCCCGAATTGATGGCTAGAGCGCAAAATTTAGGGGAAAGGGAACGTTATCGCTTGACGGAATTATTAGACCCGGAAATCACCCACTATGAATTTTTCCTCGCTAAACCACCGATTTTGACTGCCGATTGGTCCGGGGATCAAGTCCTAGAGAATGCAGTGGCCGAAGTTCATCCCTGTCTTTACGGTTGGCCTAGTGCAAGTGTTCTAGATTACGATTATCGGCCGGTTAATCTCTCGGAGAGAGAATTTGCTTTTTTACAAGCTTGTGATGGTCGTTTAACCGTGGGAGAAATCGACGCTCAAGTTGCTTTAGGATTAACTGCTGTGCGTTCTTTACAACAGCGCCAACTACTGATTTTAAGTTAGGGAAAATTTGGGGATGTTAGAGATAGCGTCCCTTGGCAATGGGTAACTTGTGAACTAACTTGGCTAAATCTTACAAAAACTTCTTTTTTCTCAACAATTATCCCCCTCCTATCCCCATAGTTTCAGCCCCAGAATTAACCGGGGCTGAATTATAATAGTTTAAGAAAGTGGACAAGGCTGCTAAATTTCTGATCAGTCCGATTTTTGCCCATCGGCAAACGGGAGAATTTAATCATTATCCCAAGATTCCGAGGCGATTAAGTCACCAATTTGATCCCTGAGAAGGTAGTCACACCGTTCTAGTTCACATTCAACACAAACCCACTCCCGGGGGGGAATGAACTGACAGAGGGTGTAGATCGGTTGGTGTCTGCTCACTACCCCCTGTTCTACCATCTGACGGACTTCGTCCTTAATCATCCTGATAGAGTAAGCGGTGGGAGCGGTGGAGAAAGTTATGGCACTCATGGGAGATTTCCTGCAAGATCTACAAAAGAAGTCTTATCACTAACTATAGTCTAACCTATAGGGGGACAAAAGAGATTTTTTGCTGTATCGACGATGACAATTTTTTATATATAGCGAAACCCTCTCCCCTCACCAGTTTAGGCTTAGGTTAAGAAAAGTTAAATTTATTGGCTAAAAGCTGTCGAGTCCCCTTATGCCAAATCAGTTATCAGTGATCAGTTATCAGTGATCAGTTAAGCTGTTGACTATCTAGGGTTGGCTGAATAAATCTAAAAACCTTGTTGGATAAGACTTTTAGACTTTTTTCCCCTCAAAAAGTGCCAGCCATTGGGGGGATCGGGGGGAAAATTCCTGGACTTTTTCCCTGAAAATTAGGTAGTTGACCACCTGAAAATCGATAAAACCCCACACCCCACACCCCACCCCCCCGAAAAACTTTTTGCCGCAAACCCTAGGTATTTCTACAAAATCAAGATGCACCAGGTTGAATCCCCCTAAAACAGCACAAAGAAGATAACTGCTATATCCAATACACAAAATTTAGCTGTTTCAGTCCACTAAAGCTGCTGACTTAGAAACAATTGCGTTAGAATTAAAGAAATATTACAAGTGGTTGACAAAAATGAGTAAGCCTGATACACAAGCCATTGCCCTCCAGTTAGAAAGTAGCAATTCTAAAGATCGTCTGCTGGCCTTGGCATCCCTGCGAGAAGTGACCCCGGAGGAAGCTGTACCCTTGATCAAAAAAGTCCTTTATGATGAAATGCTGCCAGTGCGATCGATGGCTGTCTTTGCTTTGGGAGTCAAACAAACCGAGGAATGCTTTCCTATCCTAGTGGATTTGTTAGCCAATGATGCCGATTATGGCATTCGCGCCGATGCTGCCGGGGCCTTAGGTTATTTAGAAGATATTCGCGCTTTTGAACCCCTACAACGGGCTTTTTACGAAGACACGCAATGGTTAGTCCGCTTTAGTGCCGCCGTCGCTTTGGGCAATTTGGGCGATATTCGGGCTAAACAGGTGTTATTATCGGCCCTCGATAGTAACGAAGCGGTTATTCAACAGGCCGCTATTGCCGCTCTTGGGGAAATCAAAGCAGTGGAAACCGTCGAGAAGCTTTTAACCTTTGTTAACTCCGATGACTGGTTAATCCGGCAGCGATTAGCGGAAGCTTTAGGCCATCTTCCGGCGGAAAAAACGATCGCAGCCTTAAAATTTTTGGTCAAAGACGAACACCCGCAAGTGCGCGAAGCAGCCCGTTTATCCTTGCAAAAATTGGCCAACGTCTAGGTATAGGATAGAATAAATAATCTATTCTTTCAGAGCGATCAATCTTTGCCTACAGCCATTCATGGACATTCAAGAATTTATTAATCTCTGTGCGGGTAAATGGTTTTCTCAGCGTACCAGTTATCAATTAGCCGCCCAAAAAGTTGCCAATAATAAAGCAGAAATCACCATCGATTTGCTGGCTGCCGATGCTGCCGATGTGGTGCAATTATGTTTAGAAAATAACTGTCAGTTCCAGGCCAATCTAGGGGGATGGAAAGCGACTTGGGATAATTCCGTGGACTATGGACAACCGAAAAAAATCAGTTCTAGCTATTTAGTTTGGCTACCCTCAGAAAATTCTTGGCAAGGAAAACTAATCACATCGGACGGTAAATCGGCAGCGCTGGGAGAATATCATCTCAGAAGCGATCAAGCTTTAACTTTAACCATCGAGGATAATCACCATCGTATCGAGGAAAGAATCTGGTTTGCTAGTCCTAATCTGAGATTGCGTACCAGTATTATCCAGTCGGCCAATGGCGATCGCCAGACGGGTTTCTATTCGGAAATTCGCAAAATGGTTGCTCCTAAGTAGCTGCCATCCCCAATCTCTGAGGTGGGGAAGACAGGGTTAATCTTCCACCACTCCAGTCAAATCCTCCTAACGTCGGCTGCGTCTGCTGCTGCCGAAACCACTGCGACTAGGGGTACGACGGGAACCAGAGGAACCGAAACTAGGAGAACGTTTGACATTATCAGATTTACCCGAATTCTTCAGGGTACTCGAACCATAACCGGAACCACTGGGTTTTGTGGTGGTGGTGGTGCTGCGATTGGGACTAGAGGAAGTATTACTGGGATAACGACGTAAATTGCCAGTATAACGGAGAGTTTGCCGATTTTTGACCGCCGGAGGTGGACTATTATGTTTAGTCCGGTATTGATCCACTGCCTGATTATAGGTGGAACCGTAACCACCAAAACCGGTCATCACACCTCCCGGAGTATAGAGGGGAGGAACGTAATATTGAGGACGAAAGAGCAAACTACCCAAAGCTTGACCAGCAACAGCACCGAAAAAAGGACTCCAAAAACTCGATTCTTGCCGAATCACCACGGTTTCTTGTTGTCCGGTTTGGGGATTGTTCCGCACTTCCGTGACATTATGGACATACTCAATTTTAAAATCTTCGGTCATGTACAGGGTAGCCTGATCACCGTTGATTTCTACTGCGGTTTTTTCCCCTTTAGCAATGTCCTCCTCGGTTAATCTAGCCATTTGCAGGTTAGTGCTGCGAAAGAGGGGAGAAGTCCCCCCAGGGGTGTTTAACAGCATTAAGGTATAAGTGCCATCTCCGTCATCGTAGGTAGCTTGTTGCACCTCGTAGCGACCGCTACTAACCTGATTGGATTCTTGTCTTACACTACTGTTATTAGCTGACGGTGACTGAGTTTGATTTGATGAGGAACCACAGGCCACCGTTGTGCAACAAAGGGTAAGAATTAAAAGGATTGTCGTTACTTGGCGCAGCATAAGGGCAAAATTAAGACTATAAAGGCAGTAATTCGGGGAAATTGAGTAATAGTTGCTCATTGGTCAATTCATCTCCCAATTGAGCAGGAGAAAAATGTACCTGAATCGCACGCAGCCGACCTTGGTAGTGGAGGTTAATTATTGATTTTAAACCATCTTCTAGGGCCTCTCGATCGGCTAGGCTAGTTTCTAAAGCAGCACTCTCACCCTCGAAGGCTATTGTGATCATAACAACTAAGTTATCGGTGACGGGTAAAGTTAAGGGTTCCTTTTCCCCCACTTCTGGAGACACCGATTCACTTAAGTATCTGGCCGCGGAATCGGTAAACAGTTCGTTAACGTAGTCTCCCGCTTCCCCCTCATGCCAAAAAACATCGCCCTCATTAGCTATAGAAAACCAATAGAGGTTCATCTGCAGCAGATTTTGACAAATTTCTACTAAACCCTCTCCCATGACCTCTAAATCGCCTTCGGAATCGATCGCCTCCCGGCCAGTACGATTAAGAATACCGATCAGGGGTGCGACTTCTTGTCCGTAGAGATGCAAAAATAAGCGACAGACCACATAGCGAGTTTTACCCGCAAATTTCTTGAAGCGATCGCCTAAAGAACTCATAATAGACCTCTGGTAAAAATCAAAAATTGTCGTTAAGGTTAGGAGTCAGTAGTCAGGAGATAGGAGTCAGGAGTCAGGAGTCAGGAGTCAGGAGATAGGAGATAGGAGACTTTTTTATTTATTCTCCCCACTTCCCACTCCCCACTTCCCACTTCCCACTTCCCACTTCCCACTTCCCACTTTCAAGTCAGTAGTCTTGGAGCCATAAGCTAGATCAAGGTGATAATCAAGTAAACAGGAAAAAAGCCCTCAGCTTTTATTTATTTTGCCATTTTCTAGGCTCCTATGCCTTGATGCCCTGTTAAGTAGTCGGACATAAATTCTGTTGTCTATCTTAAGAAATGTAAATTGCCGCAATTCTTCCTGATGACCGACTCCTGACTCCTGACGACCGGCTACTGACTCCTTACCCCACAGTTAACTTGACTTTTGTCCAACTACTTAACAGTCTATAATTACTTAGAATCCTTTTGGTGTGAGCAAATGGCTGTCCAACTGCAACAAGCTTTAGTGGTTGCTTCCTATATCTTGAAACAGCGTCTAGCAGGAAAAAAGCGTTTTCCCTTAGTTTTAATGCTAGAACCCCTATTTCGCTGTAATTTAGCCTGTACTGGCTGCGGGAAGATTCAACATCCCCCGGAAATCCTCCGCAATCATCTTACCCCAGCAGAATGTTTCGCAGCGGTGGAAGAATGCGGGGTTCCCGTGGTTTCCATTCCAGGGGGCGAGCCGCTTTTACACCCACAAATCGATGAAATTGTCAAGGGGTTAGTTGACAGAAAAAAATTTGTCTATCTCTGTACCAATGCTCTGTTGTTGGAAAAAAGCCTGGATAAATTCACTCCTTCACCCTATCTTACCTTTAGTGTCCATCTGGACGGTTTCAAAGCACATCACGATCGCTGTGTGGATCGAGAGGGAGTATTCGATAAGGCAGTACAAGGGATTAAAGCGGCGAAAGCGAGAGGTTTTCGGGTTACTACTAATACCACGGTTTTTGAAGGCACAGATGCGCGAGAAATGCAGGAATTTTTCGATTTTCTCGCTACTTTGGGCATCGATGGCATGATGATTTCCCCGGGTTACAGTTATGAGTGGGCCCCGGATCAAGATAGTTTCTTGAAACGGGAGCAAACTAGAGCTTTATTCCGAGAAATTCTCTCACCCTGGAAATCAGGCCAGAAAAAGTGGAATTTTAACCATAATCCTCTCTTTCTCGATTTTCTCATCGGTGAACAAGACTATGAATGCACCCCTTGGGGTAGTCCTAGCTATAGTCTTTTAGGATGGCAAAAACCCTGTTATCTGCTCAACGAAGGTCATTACAAAAGCTTTCGGGAACTTTTAGCAGAAACCAATTGGGATAACTACGGTCGGGCCAGTGGCAATCCGCAATGTGCCGATTGTATGGTACATTGCGGCTATGAACCGACCGCGGCCATGGCAGCTTTTAAACCGGCTAATATGAGACGTGCCATGCAGAGTTTAATCGGAGTCTAATCTAGGGTCTGCTGAATAAATCTAAAAACCTTGTTGGGTAAAAATTTTAGACTTTTTTCCCATCAAAAAGTGCCAGACCTTGGGGTGATCGGGGGGGAAATTTAGGCACTTTTTCCCTGAAAATTAATTAGGTAATTGACCCCCTGAAAATGGGTAAAACCCTACACCCCACACCCCACACCCCACACCCTACCCCCACGAAAAACTTTTTGCCGCAGACCCTAATCTAAACTGATTCTAACCAGACGGCGGGGACTTGACTAGGGCGATCGGGTAATTGCATCCATCCCATTTCGCACAGACGAATTACCGAACTTAATTTTTCTACCAAAGCGGGATCGAAACGAATCCCGCTATAATTTTGACATCGTTCTAGGGCCTCTCCTAAATCTAGAGCTAGTCGGTCGCCTCGCGGTTGAGTTAATTCCTGAAAATAGGCTGATAATCCTAAAATTCTCGACTCTAGGCTGATTTCTTCCCCTTTTAAGCCGTTGGGAACACCGCTACCATCCCAGTATTCAAACTCATGGTAAATAATCTGTTGAATTGGGGCTAATTCGGGCATAGTGGCGAGTAATTGTGCGCCTAACACCGATCTATCCCGCCAAAATAACGCATTTGCTCCCTCTAACTGACTGGCACGCTGTCTAAAAACTTCGATCGGAGCCTCCGCTAGACCGATGCGGTATAATAAACCTGCTAATCGTAAGCGTCGCAATCTCAGGGTGGGTAAATCGAGCAATTGTCCCAACATTTCCGCTAAAGCGGCCACCTGTAGGGAAGCAAGGGGATTATCAATATCTCTTTCATCGACCTTTTGAGCCATTCTTAGAAAAGCTTGCAGTTTATTAGCGGCCAAATTTTTATTTAAACGGGATGCTTGTCCTTCTAAGTCGCTTAATTCTCTCGTTTGTCTGCTGACGGTGACTAACTGCTGTTGACTGGTTTGCAGATAGGTGACAATGCGAGAGACTACTCCCGTTAAATCCGTGGGAATGGGATTAATATTTTGACTAATTTCCTGCTGTTGTCTGCTTAAATCGGCCGCTAGACTGGGATTATAAGGATGCAGACGCTCAATTAAGATCCTAGCGGCTTTTTCGACTAAATCGCGATCGAATGTCCATAAACCGTAGAATTTTCGCTCCGTGTCTATTTGGGGTTGACTATCGGACCGGTATTCGTCTGGGGATAACTCATGACAGAGTACCATGGAGGCGTAATCGGGGGAAAGAATGATTAAATTCCACTCATTAACCAAACTATCGCTATTATCTAAGTTAACTAGCGAAACATTCTCTAAACTGCCGGTTTTATGCTCAGAAAAACCACTATCGGCCACGGCGGCGATCGCAATATGACGAGAAGAGCGAGCGATATCTAAATAGCGCTCAGCTTCCTGTAAATACCATTTTCCCTGTTGAAAGGTGACTAAGACCAGTGGTTTATTTGTACTATCTGGGCTGCTAGTTTGCAAGATATGATCTTCAAGAGCATGACAGAGGGCCACAAGGGTATTCTTAAAATAGACCCCGTAACTGCTGGGTAATCGTCCCGATGAAGCTCTTTTTAACTGTTGTAAGCTGGATTCTACGGTCATAATTTCCGAATATTAGGGGGTTGGGGAAATGGGGAGAAGGGAGAGGGGAGAAGGGAGAATAAATAAAAGCAATCTCCTGTCTCCTGTCTCCTGACGACCGGCTCCTGACTGCCTCAAAGGGGTTTATTCTACCACCCAGGGAGTGATTGCGGGAGTCCAATTAGCTAATTCTGCATCGCTAAACCAGAGACTAACTTCATCTTTGGCCGTATCTGGACCATCGGACCCATGGATAAGATTGCGTCCGACACTAATGCCAAAATCACCGCGAATCGTACCAGGTTCAGCATTGAGGGGATTAGTGGCACCAATAATTTTTCTAGCGGAGGCAATTACTCCTTCTCCTTGCCAAACCATGGCCACCACGGGGGAGGAGGTAATAAAATCGACTAACGAACGGAAAAAGGGTCTTTCCTTATGAACAGCGTAGTGTTTTTCCGCTAATTCGCTAGAAACCTGCATCATTTTCAACCCAACCAGCGTAAAACCTTTAGTTTCAAAGCGTTGAATAATTTCCCCCACCAGATTGCGCTGCACACCGTCGGGTTTAATCATTAAGAAAGTGCGTTCCATACTGCCTCTTAAAATTTAGTCATCGAAAAATTGCGTCCGAAACCCAGATTAACCCGGAATGGCATCCTAGAGAATGGCAGAGTTTTCGCTTAAATTGCTGAGTTAGCTTGCTGTCCGATTTAGCTAACCTTGATAGGGTTTGGCCAACTTTCCCGCGGCAATTAAGCTAAGGCTAAATCCTTTGAGTATAGGCTACTTATCAGGACAGGCACTCATGCAACAGGCACAAGGAGGAATAAATAATCAGTTTTTAATAACCGGATTTAGGATAAGACGCATTTAAAGTGGGTATTGTTAAATTAGCTAAAAAAGCGGATAACCCTTGCTGTTCCCTGCCTGCTGCTCTGGTACTCCCCACTGTACTATACCTTTTAAACAGGATTGAGGATCAGATGTGTCTCCTGACCCAGCAATTCTCATTTTAAAAGGTAACAAGTGATACAGACAGAAATAAAGCTTTAAGGGGATAAATACTTAGTTAATTTTCTTTGATTATACTACTTTTCCTGATTGACGTGCTGAATGTGGGTATTAACTGAACAGAGATAGTTTTAAAAAATCTGTCCATCAAAAATCGATTTCAACTCTACAAATAGCTGAAATTCCGACATAATATGATTTTTTTGAGGAATAATTTTCTCCACCTCCTTCCCTTTGACATTTTCAACTAGAATTTACTTTTCTTAGCGGGACATATTCTGTCAGGAATAAATTAGGAAAATAATGCACCTAATCCTTAGAACTTAGCCAATATCCTTAACAATAGGGTTAATTCAGATTAAACAAAAATTAACTTTATCTGGTTCTTCGTTAGGTAGTATGCTAGGGAATTTTTGCTTATCCTGAAAACCTTATGGGTCAAGTTAGGTATTTTTGATGGCATAACAAGTACCGAAGAATCCTGAAAACCTAATTATCCTAGTCGTTGATTCTGTTTTCGATTCTTATCCCCCAGAAAAAATATGGTAAAAAATGTCGTTTCTTTTCTTTTTGTTACCGTGGACAAAAATTATACAACCTCAGGGATACAACTCATGATTGAGATTAATGATTATGAAAAAATACTCTTATCTGGTTAAAATTTCCTCTATTTATGTTAAGGGAAGATGGTGAGCAAATTACTGAATCAAAGGAGAAGGGAGATGGAGTTTTATCCTTTGTACTAAAATTACCAATAGGCAGGTTAAATGCAGTACAGCTTATTAACAACTCTAATTAATCTTCTATTAATATAACTTCGGTTGACGGAATTGATAAACATCAGCGATAACCTGTACCCAACCATTAGCAACAGATTCTAATAATCGCTCGCCTTTTTCTTTACTTGCATTAGTAGCATCTCCCATCACTCCACTTTTAGTTAATTCCTTAGTTAACCAAGCAAAGGGTAATTTTCCCTCCATAGTTAACAAACTATTTTCTGGCAAACCTTGAGGATATTCTCGGACGGCCCGCTCAATTTTTACCTGTTCTGGCAGTAATGATAACATAATGCTAGTTTCCACATCTCCTGCATGAATACCGTATTCTAATTCATATTCCGAGAATAATTCAGCCGCATTGTGGGGAACTCGCCAAGTGAAAAAAGGAAATACTAAAAAATCGGGATATTGTTGATGAATATCCCTAGCAGCAATTTCCATAACTTGCGGTTGCCCGCCGTGGGAGTTCATTAATACTAACTTGCGAAAACCCGAACGATAGAGACTTTCAGCTATCTCTTGAATGAGGGTTAATAAGGTGGCTGCCGAGAGGGTAATCGTGCCAGGAAAAGACCAATGTTCGTTAGATTTTCCGTAGTAGAGACAGGGTAAAGCGAAAGCGGCGATGTTTGTATCTAATTTCTCGAAAGCTTTGCCTAAAACCCCTAAACTAATGGCAGCATCGACGGCAATAGGTAGATGGGGTCCGTGTTGTTCGATCGCACCGATGGGTTGAATAATTACCACATTTTCCTTATCTGGCATTGAATCTATATCTGTCCAAGTAAGATAGGGAAAATAACGATGTGGGGGAATAAAACCGTGCATCATAATTTTATTGGGGGTGAGGGATTATGCTTGGGGGAAAAAATTACTGTTTATATTGTAATTTTATCACTAATTCTTGGCAAGGTGGCCAATCGTCAACTATCGAGACTATGGAGAGCATCAAGAATACCTATAGGGCCAGACGAGGAAAAAGAAAGAGTCGAAGCGGAGCGAAAAATAAGCGTGGCGGGATTCCGGAGCGTGGCAGCATTGGCCAAGAACAAAACCGCATCGGAAATCAACCCTTGTCACCGAAAAACTTTTCCAAGAGATTCCCCCTGACAAAAGAAAAACCGACCTTTGTGACCAGGCCAAAGAATTTTGTGGACATCAAGAGTTGAGTCAGAAACTAGGAGCAGATTTTTATTTTACTACTCCTTATCATTCTTGGGAAAGAGGATTAAACCCAGGGTAAGAGTATCTTAAATCCTTGACAAAATGAACTTTATGTGGTTTTCTTCCCCATACCCCACACCCCAACAAACTTTTTGCCGCAAACCCTATGTAACCCTAAAGTTTTATTTACCTTCTCCTACTACAGATTGATAAAATCTTTCTAGACTTTCTACAGAGGTTCGATCGTTAAATACTGTATCGATATTCATTTTAGTATAATCTTTGATTGTTTGTCGCCATTGATTATCTAAACCTAAACGGATAGCAATTTCAATATAGTGATTTTTATCCGTAGCAATTGTATCAGTTATTCCTAATCTTTTCAAGATAGCATAGGAATGTCGGCCGCGCATAAATTCCCCTGGACAGGTAACAACTGGAAGCTGACAGGCAATTGCTTCTAAGGTGGTATTTCCTCCCGACCAACTTAAGTTATCTAAATAGATGTCTGCTAATAAGTTAAGCTGAAAATAATCATTTTGTTCTAGCTGTGGCATCATTACCCCGTAATTTTGCCAATTGAGTCCATACCTATTAAAAGCTTGACTTAATCTCGACTGAAAGCAATGGGTCACAAATTCGCTACGATGGCAGATAAAAATAAATTGGCTGTTGGGAACTTGTCGAGCAATTCTAGGAAAAATATCGTCATTTTCTGGCAGATATTTAAATAAACTTTGACAGTTTAAGTAGATGATTTTATCCTCGGCTAATCCCATCTCTAAACGAGTTTTCCTCTGGGGAGGAAGGGAAGGTTTGGGATAGGCAATACCTAAATTGGATAAGCGAATTAATTTTTCACTGTAGTGATTATCTCCCTCCACAGGTTCCATTAATTCACTGGAGATAAAATAATCAATGGTTGGTAATCCTGAGGTGATTGGATGTCCCCAAGTTACACATTGTACTGGAGCTAAACGCAATCCTGCTAGTTGGGTAGTACGAGCATCCATACCAATATCTAAATAAACCAGAATATGTAACTGATTATCTAAAATATGTTGGGCAATTGTTTCCATATTGACCAGATTATCAAACTGATAAAAATATTCACTTTGCTCTTGATATTCTCTCGTAAAATTATCGAAGGTGTTATTAATATCTATTCCATAACAATAAATTTCAAATTGTTCTCGATTTCGCCACTGCAACCATCCTTGAAAGAGTTTCGCTACCGTGTGATGACGCAAGTGAGCAGAAATATAGCCAAGGCGAATTTTTCCCGTAGGCATGGTTAGGTTTTTCACCCAATCAGGAAAGTTGGCTGAGGTAATTTTATAAACTAATTCTCCATATTTTTTTTGTAGTTCTAAATCATTTTTGGCTTGATATTGAAGATAAAAATTAGTTCTTAATCCAATACTTTTCCACGCCTCCTGTTGTTGATTAGTACTGGTTAAATCAAGATTGGACAAGATATTATCTAACCGTTTCTCGTAGTTTGATCGATATAGCATAATATCTGCTTGAGTTGTGTAAACTATCGGCATTAACCGCATTAATTCTAACTTCAGGGATGGGTGATCGGGAAGATACTCTAAAGCTGATTTAGTTGCTTGAATTGCCACCTCGATCGGATAATTCTTTTGTAGTAACCAAATTAGGCGCAAATGTAAATCAATATTTTCTGGATGATAGTTAATGCCTTTTTTATACACTTCTAAAGCTTGTTTTTCTTCTTTAAGAATGAGATGGCAATGGGCGCAATTTAAATAAAAATTGCTGTCCTCTATTTTAATTGCTAATAATTTTTGATAATAGTTTAATGCTAATTGATAGATTTTTCGGCTCTTCGTTACCCTTTATGCTAAATCAACAGACAAGATGCCAAGATAACATACTTCTAACCCAAAAATTCCGAAAGTTTCTAAAGCCATAGCCTCTCCGTTTTATTAGTTTAAGTTTATTGTTGATTCCCTCGACCA
>NZ_JAPZRB010000521.1:0-6117 GCF_027531105.1 Microcystis sp. LE18-22.4A | reverse complement strand
TGGAGATAATCCTTAAGAGTAAAGTTAAAGTCCCTTTCCGCAACACAATCAAGATGTCTTGTCTAACAACGCTTTACCAATAAAGCTTAGAGGTAATCCGAACTAGGGAAGTATTCGGAAGTCTGTGCCAGATTGTGTCTCGATGCGGTAGTCTCTACTTGCGTCGCCTAAATTGGTCTAGGCAAGCCCCGTCCCTTTTAGGGCGGGGTTAGTGACTAACTTGTCCCATACAGTAAAATCGATTTTCTTCTTGACTGTGAGCCAGATCTTGTGCGATAACTCTGTTGGGATCAAAAAATGCGTATTGGGCTAATTCAAAGGAAACATCGTGTTTCTGTTGGTTTAAAAGATTTTTATCTTCATCCCATTCAAAGCTTTCATCCATAAGCGGAGTTGATCAGCCTAATCACCATAATTTTAACATATCAAGAGGGATAAGCAAATTGCGAAATTTTGTCTCGCTCCCGTCTTCCTAGAAAAGAACCGAGGCTTTAAAGAACATGAGTTGAATCAAATTGATCGGCTGCTGATAGAACTGGACTTCCCCCGTATAAATATACTAGCTATGGCTAAAAGTCTTACACAGCCTGAGTTAAAGCAATATAATACCAATGGACTACTGGACACAAACTCCTGAAGTCCTTACGCAGATAGGGTTTGAGGCAAAATTTTTCAAATTTGACCCTTCGACCATTATAGCTTGTTTCGGGGCAGAAAACTGGCAAAAACATGGCTACAGTGCGATCACCGATCTTGTAGTGCGATCGCCTCGCCTCGTAGGTTGGGTTGAGCGAAACAATACTGGGTCGAAAATAGCTCAACTCGCTTGAAAAAGCGAAACCCAACCACCCCAAAGATTACTCTTTGTTGGGTTTCCTTGCGTCAACCCAACCTACAATAATTGCTGGTTAATTCAAACGTTAGAGAGCCGTAGGGTGCGTTCCCTAATGGGGGTCTTACTGCTCCACCGATCGATTTTTGGGAACGCACCATGCAGATTGATTGAAGCTGTGACTTTAAGTACGATGCCGCTCTTGTGGGCCCAGTTGAGGAATGTTAGCGAAGATTCCCAATGTTTAGGTTAAAATAGAGGGGCAAAAGTTGCCACAGGGTTCAACGAGTCAAAAGGGATGACCAATAATCAGTTATCAGTGACCATTGACCGTTTAATAAGAGCCAGATTAATCCCCCTATTCCGAATAGAATAGTCAAGACATAAAACTGTGATTGACCGGAAACATTATACTTTAAGGCACTGCCGCTAAAAATCGTCGCTAAACTGACCAAATTAACCAGACCATCAATAATATAACGATCGAGCCAAGCGGTAATTTTTGACAGGCTTCCCACGGCTAAAACCACGGTAAACTGATAGATGCGATCGAGATAGAAGTCATAAGCGAACAAATCCTGCAAGAATCGCAGTATTAACCCGGTTGGTCTCGCCCAAGCTCGTCTTAACTCTACCATTGAGCCGATAACTAGGCCAATTACTCCAGAGGCCATCAGTAAGGGAAAACCCCAGACAATAGTAAAACTCTGGTTATTAACGAGAGGATTGGTGAAAGATAGCCAAAAATCCCAACGTAGGGGAATAATCGGGGCCAATAAAACGATTAAAATCAACGATACCATGGGCAAAGCCATCGGCCAAGCCACTTCCGGGGTGCGATGGGTCTTACTTTGGGTTTGTCCCAAAAAGACTAAACGAAATACCCGAGTAAGATTGACGATGCTAAGACAATTAACAAAGATTAAAACCGCTAATAACCACCAAGGAATCGCCCATTCACCACTTAACCACCGTTTTAATGTCCAAAACATCCCCAGGGGCATTAAAACCGTCATCCCCGCGGAACCTCCTAAAAAAGCCGTGGTTGTAGCCGGCATTCTTGCCCAAATTCCTCCCATTTCCGTGATATTCTGGTTACTGGTGGTGAGAATTAAGGCTCCTGCGCTCATAAACAATAAAGCTTTTGCGATCGCATGGGAGAATAAAATTAGTAAAGCGATATCCACATGACCTAATCCCACCGCAATAAAGACCAAACCGAGATAGGCACTGGTGGAGTGGCATAAAACCCGTTTAATATCAATTTGGGATAAGGCCATCAGAGAAGTACCGATTGCCGTCATTGTCCCCAACACTATTAAAACATTGGCAGCGATCGGAGATAGGGTAAACACCGGCTGCAGCTTAATTAAAACATAGGCCCCCGCCGAAACCACGATCGAATTCCGCATGATTCCGGCTGGATTTGGTCCCTCCATCGCCTCATCTAGCCACAAATTCAGGGGAAATTGGGCGCATTTACCCGTTGGACCAGCAATAAGGGCTAATCCTAACAAAGTCGCCGTCAGAGGCGGTACAGGGTTATTTACTGCCCAATTTTCTAACTGAGAAAAACTCAATCCTTCTCCGTAACTGGACAGAGCCACCAAACCCATCAATAAAATAATATCGCCGACGCGCTTGGTTAAAAAGGCATCTCGGGCCGCGGTTACTACCAAAGGTTGGGCATACCAAAAACCGACGAGGAGATAGGTAGAGACTGTTAACATCTCTAGGAAAGCGTAACTGAATAGTAGGGAGTCACTCAGGGCAATTCCCCCCAAAGCTGCCTCAAAAAAGCCCATTAAGCCATAAAATCTCGCCAAAGACCAATCCTTTTCCATGTAGCCAAGGGCATAGATTTGGGCCAAGAGACTGATGAGGGTAATCACTTCCAGCGTCCCCAAACTGACGGGAGAAAGTTCGATCGAAAGGGATAAACTAAGATCGGCCACTTTTACCCATTCAAAAGTCAGTTTAATCGTCTCTCGATGCCAAATTTGATTAAAAGCGATCGTTCCGTGTATTAACCCTAATACGGTCATCAATAGGTTAATATAAGCGGCCGGCCGCGGACCGGTGCGACTAATAATGCCTAAAGACCAAGGCAAGGTTAAAATCGAACCAATTAAGCCATAAATGGGAATTAACCAGCAAGTGTAAAGGAATAAATCTTTCATTCAGGGGGTTATCAGTTATCAGTTATCAGTTATCAGTGATCAGGTTTAAGTTTTAAGTTATCAGGTTTAAGTTTTCAATTTTCAACAAATTTAGGCTCTTTCACTGGTTACTGGTTACTGATTACTGATCACTGAGCAACGGCCATAAAAAACTAACACTCGATCGAGAAGGGAGCGAGTTTAGTCAATTTAGTTATTTTACAGTTAATCCCGGGATCAGGCTAAATGCGCTGTAATAAAGATTTACCGTGGGAATCGGTGCTACAGGTGGCGAATAATTGATATTGACGACTAAGAGCGAGTGCTTGTTCGGTTTCCCGTTGACTCGGTAGCCAGGGTTTGGGATTGCCGTAGGCATAAAAGGCCTCAATACCATCAATACCCAATTCTACCGCCGCCGCTACTAAATCGGCCGCGGGGCGATGGTAACGAAAGGGATGGGCGAGAACCACTAGGGCCCCCGCTTGCTGTAAACTGTTAATGACTCTAGAGGCCAAAGCTAGATCTCCTTCCGGTTTGGCTCTTTGCAGATAGGGAGTCAAAACGGTATGAGTAGGATCGAAACCATAGCCAAGAATATGCACTTCTGTCTCTAAGAGATTCGCCGTAATTTCTACCCCTGTCCAGAGATGGGGTAGAGAACCCTTTAAATGCTCATTTTCTAGCCAAATTTGGGCTTGTCGATAACCTTCGATCGAGTGATGATCAGTAATTGCTAATCCTTTTAGTCCGATATCTAACGCTTGTCTCATCAAGTCTTGGGGACTCATTTGACCATCGGAACAATGGGTGTGGAGATGGAAATTGTAATGGTAGGGACAACTATCATAGCCGACATTTGCCCACACCGCTTTCAGGGCGAGGGTATCTTGAGCTAGGGGTGGAATTGTAGCAGAAACGACCATGCAGTATTGAGGAAATTTCCCAAAGATTACAAATTGTTAACAATCAGCATAGCAAATACCAAAAAAAATTGGGTAGCTGCTGTTACCACTAATACTAAATCCTCTTTCAAAGGTGTGGGGAAGTAGGGAAGTGGGGAAATGGGGAAATGGGGGAATGGGGAATTTCAACTAAAACCCTAACACCCTAACACCCTAACACCCCACACCCCACACCCTGCCCCCACCGAAAAACTTTTTGCCGCAAACCCTAACTAGAAAAACTTTTAGTCTTGACATAATATTAGGTCGAGGTGTAATCATCTGCGTTTTAGCTTACCTGTGACCATAAATACTTCCTTGACCGCTTCAAATCACACAAGTCTTTAGATAAGGGCTGTACGATAACCGAAGTAGATTGCATTGTTGCGATTGCGTTATGCTTCTAGTAGTTGGGTAGGGTGCGTTAGGCAATCCCTTGTTTTTAGGGCAAAAATCAAGCTCTGAATATTGCCGTAACGCACCACAAAGAAAGGTTTTTGGTGAGTTACGCTAACGCACCCTACTGGGGAGCATCTCACTTTCTTTTCATTCCATTAACTTGACATTTCATCTGTCCAAGGTTATAACTATACTAGAGTGCGTAGTCTACGTACTTTGCCCTAATAAAAAGTAACAAACCACTTAAAATGATCACAAACATCTCTAGACGACTAACCACTGGCGCTCTTGCTATCGCTGGCAGCGTTGCCGCTTTCGGCTTTGCCAATACTGCCCCCGCCCAAGCGCAGGCGGCGTGTCCTTATTTTCAGATGCTTCCGAATTTCCTTGCGCTCCCTAACGGCTGCCTCGATATGGATAAGCTGTACAAAGGTTCCGACCCACACACTTCTGATCAGGCTGACTTTCTTAACTCAATGATAACCATCTCTGTCTCCCAATCGGGAGGACAAGACGTACACCGATTGACTTACACTCGGGGTCCAGCGTTGCCCGCGACCGTTGGCAGTAAGTTCACCCTAGGGTACACCGTGGAAATCGCACCGAGTAGTAGTGCGATGTTCGACGCGGTCTCCTTGGGTGTGGACGTGGCTGGGCAACTTCCGGGGATTACTACTAAGAAGTACATCTCTGGAACCACCATTGGGAATTCGGATATCGGTCTTCTGTCATCAGTCAATGGCACCACGCCCTCTCCGGTTCTTATTCCCGCTGGAATAACAAAGTTGTTCATCCTCGATGAGATCGAAGTCACCAGTGCTGGTGCACAGGTCAATGCGTTCACTAACACCTACACACAAAAACGCATTGTTAAAACCCCCGAACCTTCTGCTATCCTCGGTATCTTAGCCGTTGCTGGTGTTGGCGCTTTCGCTCGTCGCAAGAGCTAGTCACTGCCATTGAATCAAAGGCAAGCGTTAAGGTTAAGCTTAACGCCTTTTTTTGTGTCTAGAGAAGGGGATGGGGGAGTGGGAAGTGGGGGAATGGGGAGAAACAGTACATAACAGGGTTTTTCAGGTTGGATTGGCAGTTAATCGGTACCCTTAGAAAGGGATTTGGTGAGCTAAGACCCATTGTAGCCGCCTCTCCTTAGATTAGCTGAATCTCCCCCGCCCCCCCAACCCCCCCGACATCGGGGGGGCCAGGAGGGGTGTTGCCTCTTGCAAGAGTGCCTCTTGCCTGATCTCAAATTGATCACTGATCACTGATCAGCCATTCCGATGCCCTTTCACCTAGATCTAAGGCCAGACTAACCGCTTTACCGAGACGGGGACGCTCGCGGGTTTCGCGGATAAAAGCTTGAAATTGACTAAAACCACCCCATTCGTGGAGATAATTAGCGATCGCATTGAGATGTTCCAGATATTCGGACTCGGAGAGGGGAAAAGAAGCTTGTTCGAGATATTTCCACATTACCTGGACATGAACCTTATCTTTGATGCGTCGTAGCTGGATATCGTAGGAACGACCCCATTTTTCTAGTAATAATTGCTGTAAGTCCACACCTGTCATGGTTGCTATCGCTTCTCAGATGTCAGTCGGCCTCTTGATTTTATCATAAATGTCAGGGGAAGACCCTCGATTTTACCGAAATTTTGGGTTAAAGCCCCGTCCTTTTAGGACGGCTTTTTAAACTATATCTTGTTAACTTAACTTTTATTGTGCTATACTGATTTTGTCTAAGTCCCCCCTGCGTAAAATGTTTGTCTTAGAGTTTAAAGTT
>NZ_JAPZRB010000354.1:0-4367 GCF_027531105.1 Microcystis sp. LE18-22.4A | reverse complement strand
ATTGAAAATTTAATGCAAGTGAGGTTTGGAGAATTGGATGAGTCTTTAATAAAAGTCATTGATGAGTTGCTCAAGTTATCACCGATGGAGTCTAGTCGTTTATTATTGGAGTCTTCACGGGAAGATTTAATCAGACGATTCCTCTCTGAATAAATTAATTATATCTGGCTTGGTTCAAAAAACGACTGAATTGATAACAGGGGCAATATGGAAGAATTGTTAGAATTAAAGGATTTACTTTTAGTAGGAAATGTTCCCGATGCCTTGCTCCTGGTAGAGGAAATGACAGAAATGAGCAAAGATGATAAGCTCAATAAGATTTTTAGCTTTAGTATTATTGTCCTATTACATCTGATTAAACAGCAAGCAGAAAAACGCAGTACCCGCTCATGGGAAACCTCTATTTCTAATTCTGTTAGACAGATTCAACGCATTAATAAACGACGTAAAACTGGAGGAAATTATCTAACAATAGAAGAATTAAAAGAAACCTTAGATGATGCTTATTCTTCGGCTTTAAGACAAGGGGCATTAGAAGCTTTTGAAGGTATATATAAACCCGAAGAAATTGAAGCTATGGTTGATAAAAATCAAATTATTAATCAAGCAATGGAGTTGATTTTAGGATAGGAGAACTGCACAGAATAATCAGATAGCTAATTAAACCAGTTCAAAATTTTGTTCCAAATAGATGATACAGATGTTGTAAGTTTCTTCCAAATATTATCAAATTTATCCCAAATGTTTTCATCTGGAATAGGTACTGGTGCTTCTTTTCGAGGTTGTTGATGGAGTTTATCCCAATCTGTTGGAGGTGGTGTTTTACCCGTGTCAAATTTATCCCAAGCACTTGATGAATTGGTTTCAAGTTTTGTCCAGGGATCTGAAGATGTTGTATTTTTTGGACTGGTTTGAGTTTGAACTCCGTTAGGGGAGAAAGTCCATCCTTGACTTGAGGGAGGAGGGTATGGGGGTGGAGTAGATTTAGGATTAGGTGGGAAATCCCAACCGATAGTGGGGGGTGAAGTAACGATTGGAATAGGGTTAGTAGGAGGCACAAAACTCCATTTAGCTCCTGTGTAATTGTTGACTAAATTTTCAAGAGGTTGTAGGTTTTCAATATTTGATTGTTGACAAAATTTCTCTAATTCTTGGGTAAAATACACAATCTCAGGAGAAAGATTTTTAAGTTCTTTAAAAATCTTGGATAAATTAGGTTTAATTATGTCATTTTCGGAAAATAGCAGTCTTTCCTCTGGTTGTATTTGTTGCCAATAGTCAGGATTTTCTGATAGAACAAGCAATGATAAATAAATCACCATTTCTGAGAAATAGTCAGCTTTTGGACTTAATTTAGATAACTTATTTCTGTTAGGGTGTTGATAACCGGGGAGTCCTTTAATATTGTCGGTTGCATTGCTTAATTGAGGAACATATAAACTATCATAGTCAATTAAACATAGATCACCATTTTTACGCACTATAATATTACCGTGTTGTAAGTCTCCATGAGAAATATTATTTTGATGGAGAATTTTAACCATTTCTAAGAATTTTTCGGCAAAGTTACGGATAGAAGTCGGGTTATTAATATTATTAGATATAAAGTCTTTAAAGCTAATACCATCAACCCATTCCATTCTAATAATGGGAAATCTTTGTCCATTGACTAAAATTCCTTGTTCTTGGTAAGCAAAATCAACAAAATAAGGAAGTTGAACTGTTTTAAGATAGGCATCAATCGCCTTATAACGAATTTTTAGATCCCCTAAATCTGGCTCTTCGGTAATTGTTATGCAATGGACGGGGGTTATAAGGGATGGAACCCTTATATAGAAAGGCATTTAGCGATTTTTGTCAATTGTTTTTGATCTAGAGCGAACTAATCAATTAAGTCTCTTACCAGATAAGGATTTAGTCGATTTATGCCCCCCTATCGAACCATACCAAGTAACGAAGAACCCTAAATCTTCTATCCAACATTTAAGGGCATATTTTTTAGGATTAGTTTGAATTTCATAAACAACGGCTTTTCCGCCATTATGAGACAGTAAAAAGTTCTGATTTTGCTTTTGCTTAACAGGCTTTCCTTTTTGTAAAATACCATCGTATATAAATTTATCAGGGGATTTTACGAATGTTTCATAGTCATTTCTAAGCGGATATTTCATTTTTTTACATACCCCACAAATGTAAATTTAGACCAATTGGGAAGGGAATCAAATTCAAGTTTTTTAAACTTTGATGGTTCACTTAATTGTCCAAAAACATCCCCTTCTGATTCACTAGCCAAAGTTCTCAGATTTGTCTTGGGTTTTATTTCTATTTCATCCCTTGCACAAGTAGAACATTCATTCAAGATTGCTTGATTAGCATAAAGATCAATCTGAAATTTAATCCATTCCTCTCCTTCTTCTAAAATTAAAACCTGAGATGAGTCAGATAAAGCAGGAATAATAATTTCTTGAAAATCTTGATCTTTGTAGATTTGATTTCCTTTTTTAAGGTTCATATATTTAGGTTTATATTCAGTGACTTGACTAGATGAATTTGAATTGCTTGATTGTTCAGTTTTTATACTATTTATTTTGTTATCTGTCTGAGAAATAAAATATAATGTGGTTGCACTTAAGAATATATTTAAAGGAATAAAAACAAAGAGAATATTACGGATTCCATCTATTCTTTTAATTACGGGGTATTTCGTCGGTTGAGAAGTTGAACTCGTCGAATTGCGGGGCGGCATGAATAAAGATAGCAGAGGTTGTAATAATGTTTGTAGATTGGAGCTTATTTTGGCAAAACCAGAAGTATCTTGTAACTTTTGATCAGAAGTATTGTCTTGAGGGTTTTCTTCTACGTTTGAATAATTGTTTTCATCCTCTTTAGGAAACTGTTCAGTTTCATCACTTAAAGGTGAAACGATAGGAGGATTTCCTTCATTTTCTTTTATGGGTTGTGTAGACGAACTGGGAATTTCACGATCCCTGACTTCTAAAATCATTAAAGTGACATCATCATTTTTCATTTTTATTGTGTCATCCTGTCTAGCATATTTTACAAAATTCTCAAACTCCTGTTCTGAACTAATTTTAAGTAAAGTTGTTAAAATATCTCTTTGCTGTTCTGTATATTTAAAAATATATTCAGCTAGAGCGTCAGTTGCTAGTACAAAATAAAGCTTATCTGAAGGTTGTTTGTATTTTAATTCGATGTCTAAAAATTCTGGCTTATAATCATTATTATTTTTAGGGTAACTTCCAAAATATCCAGGTCGATTATTAAAATCCGCTGATTTTTGCAATAAATAGGTTTTAATTAATTTATCTCCCTGAAAAATAAACAGACAGCTATCGCCAACAATAGATACTTTGGCTTGATTTTCAATAAATTGTAACCCAATAAAGGTAGATGTTGCTGGTTGAAAACCATTCAAACCATTGTAAATCTCAATCCAGGCAAAATTATTACCGCTTTTTGCTTTTTGTAATTCTGCTTTAACTTCTTCTAACCATTGTTCCTGAATTGGTTTAAGCCATTCTTGCCAATTGTTTTTATCAATCTGGGGATTTTCAAAAAAATAATCAACAAGAAGTTTTGACCATATACTTGAGTAAAATGATTGAGTTGCACCATCAGCGATCGCAAAACAATTCTTAGCTTCATTATAGCTAAAATTATCTTGACAACCGCTAATGGTTTCCATCTCTTTATGAGTTCTATCACTGAACCGACGGATGACTGAAACTTTATGATGAGATTCCATAATTAATGACAATAACTTTAGCGTAATGCTCCTTGAGAACCAAATTGAAGAAGTTTAATCAGTGCTTCAGCATCAGCATTAAAGATAAAACCTCTGGCATTAGGTTGAACATTAAAACCCGCATTTTTGGCACTCTCAGCAAGAGGCTCAGGAAGCACACTGGAAATATCAAACAAAAAGTTAGCAAATTTATTACTGCTAAAACCAGCATTGTCACTAGGTAACTCTATTTTCCCTGCTGATGCGTTAGAAATATGAGCATTCAAAACAATCACGTTACCGTCACTTGTTTTAAGTTGTGCTAGTTTTTTCGCTTCAGTAGTAGCAGCATTAGAATCATTAGGTTCTCCATCGGTTATATTAATCACAACAGGTGGAAAACTATCGCGATGATTAGAAATAAATTTTTCTACCCCAGTATAAGCCTGTTTAAAGGCTTCAGCCATTGGTGTTCCATTACTGGGACTTAAACGCCAAATAAAGATCAAATCGAGTATAATCGTTAAAGAGTAAGCACTTTACGTTGAAAGAGCAGCGATGAAAGAGACAACCCCAGCCGCGATGCCCCCATGCTTTGACCGATGGTGTCGGCGGTTTGACA
>NZ_JAPZRB010000533.1:0-24611 GCF_027531105.1 Microcystis sp. LE18-22.4A | reverse complement strand
AACAATTCCTATTTTTTCATAATTAGGGGTCTCAAGCTCCCCCTAGCGGCCACCGAGAAAACCTTCACCAGATAAGTATTTTTACTCAAGTCTCTGGAGGGGGACAGCTTATGTGACAGTTGAGGGTGCGGAATGTGGGTTCAAACAGAATAAAACGAATCGAGATCAAGTCAAGCCAACCACTCGCAGCAAGGACTCCGGCGAGGACAAGAGAATGCCCTCGTAAGTTATGATCAACTAGAAAATTCATGCCCGTGATGCCAACTTGGCTTTTTCCGCTTGAAGTTTTGCTCGAATGGCTTCTGTGCCTGGTTTTGGCGGCTTAGCAGCAATACGGGCAACTCGCTCACGATTTTGCTCTTCATAATATTGTCGGAGTTCTTCAGCTTCTTTGAGAACTTGCTGGTACTCAGCTTCCACATCCGCACGATGAGCCTCAATATAAGCCAGGGCAGCGTTAATTTGCTCTTCCGTCAGATCAAATAATCCCTGAATGAACTTAGGTGGATATTGAGCAGTCACATAATCCATCACATCGTAGAGGGTGATGCGGGTTCCTGCGATTGTCAGTCCTCGCTCTGTACGAATGATAGCGGTTTGTTTATTTGATGCGAGCGTCATAGCTATAGTCTCAGTCTTTCACCATCTCATTCCATATTACCGCATGAAAAAGTAAGGTGAGCAAACGCCCACCCTGACTACTAATTCGCAAGCTCTTTAATCCTCAACCCAGACTTTCAAAATGTATTTCAGCCTCGTTCCTGCATCTAGCCAGTAGTGAACTCCAATATCTGGCAATTCAGTATCACCAGGCCCCGTACTACAAGATCGGCGATCAAATTTAGACCACAGCTTCAATTAATGTGCATGGTGCGTTCCCCAAAATCGATCGCTGGAGCAGTAGGAGCCACATTAGGGAACGCACCCTACGGCGATTGCGTACTGCTACGCAGTGCCTTCGGCATCGCACTGCCATGTCTAGGAGCAAAGTGACGCTCGCGGCATCGGCAGCTGCAACGATCGGTTAGCCAGCGGTTACACAGGTAGCCAGGTATCCCGGTTTGGCAATGGGCCAGCCAACTTGCAGCGGGCAACAGGCGTCAGTGGATCAACGAGACCCTTCGTCTTATCTGACATGATAGAGTTGCCGAAGTTCATAACGTCGCAAGGCAGGACTGACCCGTGCACCCATTCAGAAATCGATCCATGTCGTGAAAAAAGCCGTCGTAACCAGAAAGGTTTACGAAACTTACTTGGTCCGTACTCGGCAATTGAGTTGGCAACGGGAGGATCATCGCCACGTCGGATTCCGACGTTATTGGGACGCTCCGCCTGTGCGTAAAGGGAGTGATCGAATTGCGCCACGGGATGAACGCTTCCATCATGGACGTGGGCAGTCGGGAAGAAAAGGGCCGTTGAATTCCGCGTCCTAAACGACAATGCCATGGGATGGATCCGCATGTCTCCAGATCGAAGCTGAAAGACGGCAAAACCAAAGTCACTGTAAAGCGGCAGCTGTTTCCAAACATCCTCTGGAAGGCGAAATCGAAGATCAAGTCTGTGAAAATCCGCGAGTGCGGGTACGAACGAAGCGTCAAACGCGCCAACTCGATGAACCATGAGATTTCTAGGACTCGCTCTCGCGACAGCGACGCCTTTGCTACGCATTTCCAGCGGCTGCGGGAAGCATCGATCCATGTCGCGAAAAAAGCCGTCGTAACCAGAAAGGTTTACGAAACTTACTTGGTCCGTACTCGGCAATTGAGTTGGCAACGGGAGGATCATCGCCACGTCGGATTCCGACGTTAGGCGCATCTCATACACTAAGTGCTGACGGTCGCCATTCAGGCGAGCGTAGATCTTCGTGTTGGACACCTGTTGAACGTCGTGAGAAAAGATACACATTGGATTGCGTCTGCCTAACTACATATTATGCGGAAACTTTCTGTATAACACTCTATTTAGGCGCAATCGCCAGAACTTTTCCCCATATCACCCCCAAAAGCGTGTTAGCCAGATTAGCATATTGCCAAAAACCTTGTTTAACTAAATTTCTGACAATTAGGCTCATTCTAGCAATGATTCTTCGATCTGACCGCACCCCTTGAAAAAAATTTATAATTATTCGACCTTTAGCGATCGCTATCGGGAGATAGTTGTTTTTTGTTAGAGCAGTATGGAGCAGTCTAACTGATGGCTATATTTCCAGATTATCGCCCGCAGGAAACCAATCTTCATCGAGAATTTGTTCAAGGGAACCAATGGGAATAACGGGGAAAGTATCGAGGGGTAATTGAGAGCGGTCACTGGCATTTTTTCGGGCTGAAAGATAACATTCATAAAAAATTTCCAAAAGATAAGGTTTCAGACTAGGACTATCTTTAAGTTCATCTAATATATCGAGACGAAAAGTTCTAATCTCTCCCTTCCAGTGACCTTCGTTTCTCTCTCTTTCTGCCGCCCAATATTTGAGCTTAAGTAAATGTTCTAATAATCGGGTTAACAGACTTTTAATTGTGCGCTTTTCACTCCTTCCCATACTTGCTAATTCCTCTAGTAAATTCTCTAAATCTACCCGCTCAAACTGTCTCGCTTGCAGTTGATTAATAGTAGTTCTAATCCAGAGATAAAAGTCTTCTTCGTACAGGGTTTTATTATCCATAATTTACCTCTATATATTACTCGTGGTCATTAGTGGGAAACCAATCTTCATCGAGAATTTGTTCAAGGGAACCAATGGGAATAGGGGGGAAAGTATCAAGAGGTAATTGAGTTCTAACTTGAGCCTCTTTTCTAGCAAATTGATAGCATTCCTCAAAGATTTCGAGAATATAAGGTTTCAGACTAGGGCTATCTTTAATTTCTTCGATTATTTGTCGGCGAAAGTTGATAATTTCCCCTTTCCAGTGACCCTCATTTCTAGATTTTTCTCCTGTCCAGTAAGTTAGTTTCAGCAAATGTACCAGTAATTGAATCAAAAGATTTTCGATTTTGCGCTTTTCACTCCTTCCCATACTTGCTAATTCCTCCAGTAAATTCTCTAAATCTACCCGCTCAAACTGTCTCGCTTGCAGTTGATTAATAGTAGTTCTAATCCAGAGATAAAAGTCTTCTTCGTACAGGGTTTTATTATCCATAATTGACCTCTATATATTACTCATGGTTATTAGTGGGAAACCAATCTTCATCGAGAATTTGTTCAAGGGAACCAAGGGGAATAGCGGGGAAAGTATCGAGGGGTAATTGAGAGCGATCACTAGCATCTTTTCTAGCAAATTGATAGCATTCCTCAAAGATTTCCAAAAGATAGGGTTTGAGACTAGGGCTATCTTTAACTTCTTTGATTATTTGTCGGCGAAAGTTTCTAATTTCCCCTTTCCAGTGACCCTCATTTCTAGCTTTTTCTCCTGTCCAGTAGGTTAGTTTCAGCAAATGTACCAGCAATTGAATCAAAAGATTTTCAATTTTGCGTTTTTCGCTCCTTCCCATACTTGCTAACTCCTCCAGTAAATTCTCTAAATCTACCCGCTCAAACTGTCTCGCTTGCAGTTGATTAATAGTAGTTCTAATCCAGAGATAAAAGTCTTGTTCGTACAGAGTTTTATTTTCCATAAATACTCAC
The DNA here is from genome assembly GCF_027531105.1 of Microcystis sp. LE18-22.4A. Lineage (NCBI taxonomy): Bacteria > Bacillati > Cyanobacteriota > Cyanophyceae > Chroococcales > Microcystaceae > Microcystis > Microcystis sp. LE18-22.4A. The sequence goes on along the minus strand of NZ_JAPZRB010000533.1, from coordinate 20,989 downwards.
TTAAACTAAATAAAACGGGGATAATCATAAAACTTAACTATACAAACTAGCCACATATTCACCATAGCCATTATAGGGCAGAGTTTCGATAATTTCCCAAGATAAATCACTTCTACTACCGATAAATTTTTCCGTTGCTTGCGACCAACGGGGATGGGGTTTACTGGGGTTGACATTAGCCTCAAAATCGTATTCGTGAGCGTCAATTGTGTTCCAGTAGGTGGCGGGTTGTTTGGCGGTAAATTCAATTTTTACTATCGATTTTGCTCCTTTAAAACCGTATTTCCAAGGAATAACCATTCGCAAGGGTGCGCCCTGTTGTTTCGGTAAATCATGCCCGAAAATTCCCACAGCAAAGAAAGCTAATTCGTTGGCCATTTCTTCAATTCTTAAACCTTCTGTATAGGGCCATGGTAAGGCTCCTAAATGTAATCCTGGCCCCTGGGTAATTTCGGGATCATAAAAGGAGGTGAAACGGACGAATTTAGCTTCTGGTTTTGGTTCCACTGCCGCGATTAAAGCACTCATCGGAAACCCCAGCCAAGGTAAGACCATTGACCAAGCTTCCACACAACGAAAACGATAGATTCTTTCTTCGAGAGGAAAGGTTTTTTTAATAGTATCTATATCGTAGATCTGGGGATTTTTTACCAATCCTCCCACTTCTACCGTCCAGGGATTCGTCGGTAATTTCTGCGCTTTTAACCAGATATTTTTCCCCCCTCCGAACTCATAAAAATTATTATATCTCCCCGCTACAGTTTCGGCAGCTATGGGGCGATTTACCGTTAAAAACTGCGGATTCTTGCTGAACCCTTCAATTTTAGGTAATTGCAAACTTTTTTCTAAAGCTTCCGAGGAGGAGGATTTACCACAAGCAGTTAATAATAGGGAACTCCCCGCAATTCCTGTCCCGATTAACCCCTGTAAAAAGCGACGACGGTTAAAATAAACACTTTCGGAAGTAACTTCATTTTCGGAAATTTGCCAGTATTTAGCTAAACGAATTAAGACCATAATTATCCCCGATTTTATTGACAAAAAAACAGAGTTATGATATGGGATACCACAACTCTGATTGTACAATAGTTTGTCAGTTTTTTTAAGAAATTTCGGCGAGCATGGGGGCAGTCACCAGAGGTTCCCGTCGTCCTTTTAAGACCATGGGAACTCCTCGCGAGGGAGCAAGGGTTAAACCGCGACGGCTGGGTTTTTCGGGGGTATTATTAACTAGAGTTAACTGATAATTGGCCAAAATTGTGGCGATAGCGATTTTCATCTCGTAGATAGCTAAAACTTCCCCGATACAACGACGCGCCCCACCACCAAAAGGCATATATTCATAGGGGGTGAATTGTTTTTCTAAAAAGCGTTCTGGTTTAAAAGTATGGGAATCGGGGAAAGTTTGCTCGCGGTGGTGAGCTAGATAAATACAACCCATAAGAATTGTCCCTTTTTCTAAAGGATAACCATCTAGTTCTACCGGTTTTTCCACTACTCGCGGAAAAGTTAACATTGCCACGGGATGAATGCGTAAAGTTTCCGAACAAACCGCCGAAAGATAGGGTAATCGAGTTATGTCAATGGGGTTAGGATTATCTCCTAAAGTGGCTATTTCTTGGAGAATTTTTGCTTTAATTTCTGGATAGCGATGAGTCCAGTAGAGCGCCCAAGACATAGCGGTGGCGGTGGTTTCATGACCGGCGAATAATAAGGTCATTAATTCATCGCGCAATTCCTTATCGCTCATCGGGTTGCCTTCTTCATCCCGGGCCGACATCAGTAGTGATAAAATATCGGTAAGATTGGGGTTAGGATTAGCTTTTCTTTCGGCAATTTCTGTATAGATAATATCATCAATTTTTTCTTGGTAACGCTGGTATTTTCCCCAGGGACTCCAAGCACCAAAATCAGCCCGCAAAATTGGGAAAAATAACAAAGAAGCCATCACCGGAGAGTTAAAAATATCGAGCATTTCAGCGAGAGTTTTTTTCAGGGTTTGATAACGTTCCCCTTGACTAATTCCAAAAACTGCCTCCATAATTACTTGTAAAGCAATCGCTGTGGTCGCTGAACGGGCCTTAAAAGGTTGATTTTGGGGCAATTCTGCCATTACTCTTAGGGTAATATCGCGGATTAAATCGCCGTAGAAACGCATTCTTTCCCCGTGAAAAGGTGGCAATAAAAGCTGACGGCGTTTTTTGTGGATGTCTCCGTCTAACATGACGACGGAATAATCACCAATAATCGGGGCAATAATCCGATTGGCTTCCCCCGGTGCCGAGAATTGTTTACGGTCATTAGTTAAAATTTGTTGTAGGGCCGAAGGACTACTGACAAAGATAAAATTATCTACAGTTAAACCCACTTTTGTGCTAAAAATATCGCCATGCTTGCGGGCGGCATTTTCCATAAAAGCTACGGGATTAATGATCCATTGTGCCATTTGCAGGAAGGTAGGGGCCTTGACCTTGGGGATGATTTTCATAGATTAATTGCTATATCCAATGCTAATTATTTCTAATTGTGACATTTTTTCCCCAGAGACGGCAAGGTGTAATAAGCTGCCCGCGCATTTAAATTGCTTATTGAGATGAGGCAAGAGGCACTCTTGCAAGGGGCAAGAGGCAAAAGTAAAGGGATTAGGGGAGATTTAGCTAATCTAAGGATAGGCAGTTAAGATACCTCTTAGCTTATCAAGTAAACAGCAAAAATTACCAGGCTGTTGCTTGTCCTATCTTCTCCCAGAGAGGGGGATTTTCTGGGAATTTTCAGGATTGGCTTTCTGGTCTAAACAATGATAACTAGGGTAGAATAGCCCCTAGTTCTATTTAATTCGCTTTTATAGTTTAATCTCTCTTTTATTCTCTTTTTAGGGACTTGTGATGATTATTTCCCAGTCCAGCAACTGGAAAAAGCTGGTTATTTGCCGTTATTTGCCGCTGCTAATCGCCTTTAGCGGCACTTTTCTCCTGACTACTTCCCCCGCTTTTGCCCTCGAATCCAGTGCCTCCACCGGTTTTAATCCTCAAACTATTCTTTTCAATGCCTTAACTTGGGTGGATAGTTTGGGGTCTGTGGGAGCGATCGCGTTTATAATCATCTATATTCTAGCTACTGTGGCCTTTTTTCCAGGTTCAATCCTGACTTTAGGGGCTGGTGTGGTTTTTGGCCTGGTTTTAGGCTCTTTTTACGTCTTTATCGGGGCAACTATCGGCGCTACTGTCGCTTTTCTGGTGGGACGTTATCTGGCTAGGGGTTGGGTGGCGGAAAAAATTCAAGGTAATAGTAAATTTCAAGCTATCGATGAAGCTGTAGGGAGAGAAGGTTTAAAAATAGTGCTTTTAACCCGGTTATCTCCCATATTTCCTTTTAATCTGCTCAATTATGCCTATGGTGTCACCGGGGTTTCCCTGAAAGATTATCTACTAGGTTCCGCAGGCATGATTCCGGGGACGATAATGTATGTTTATATTGGCTCTTTAGCGGGCAGTCTTGCCACTATCGGGACCTCGGCACCAGCCACTAACCCAGTTTTACAATGGACTATTCGCCTGATCGGTTTTATCGCTACCGTTGCCGTCACCCTCTACGTCACAAAAATTGCCCGTCAGGCCCTGGCATCAGTTATCAGTGAATAGTCATCAGTTATCGGTCAGGGGTGTGGGGGAATGGGGAAGTGGGGGAATGGGGAAGTGGGGTGTGGGGTGTGGGGTGTGGGGTGTGGGGTGATGGGAAGTGGGGTGTGGGGAGTTTTCTCAGTTAACTGATAACTGATAACTGATAACTGATAACTGATAACTGATAACTGATAACTGATAACTGATAACTGATAACTGATAACTGATAACTGATAACTGATAACTGATAACTGACTCCTCAAAACCTAAGACTCTGCACCTCACAACTATGGGAATTGCTATAACTGCTTTAATAAACCTCTTGCATAATTAATTTTTCAGGGTTCAAAAACGGCAAAAATAAGAATTAAATTGCATAAAATCTGTAAATAGACCATTTAACTGATTATTATTCATTCTTAATTCTCCTGACTACTGACTACTGGCTATTGACTCCTAACCCTAACAACAATTTTTGATTTTTACAAGAGGTCTAATATGTTTGAAAATAGCTCTAGGGAAGTTAATGTTCTCCCCATGGACGAACATAATCAAAAATTAGTTAATTATGTTCATCCTGCCGATTGGGTCAATCCACAACCCCAAGATTGTTATGATTTAGTCGTCATTGGTGCGGGTACTGCGGGTTTAGTCGTAGCGGCGGGAGCGGCGGGTTTAGATATAGGTTTAAAAGTGGCTTTAGTGGAAAAACACCTCATGGGGGGAGATTGCCTCAATTTCGGTTGTGTTCCTTCTAAATGTCTGATTCGTTCCTCTAGAATTATCGGGGAAATTGAGAAAGCCAAAAAATTAGGAATTAATATTGGGGATACTAGGGTAGATTTTGCCAGAGTCATGACCAGAATGCGGCAAATTCGCGCCGATATTAGCCATAATGATTCGGTGCAACGTTTCCAAAAACTAGGTATCGATGTCTTCTTGGGTAGCGCTCGTTTTTTAGGACAAAATACCGTGGAAGTCGCGGGAAAAACCCTCGCTTATAAAAAAGCCGTCATTGCCACTGGTGCTGGGGCCTTTCATCCCGATATCCCCGGACTAAAAGAGGCGGGATTTTATACCAATGAAACAATTTTTTCCCTAACAGAATTACCTCCTCGATTAGCTGTTATCGGTGGCGGGCCGATTGGTTGTGAATTAGCCCAAGCTTTTCAACGGTTAGGCGCGCAGGTAATTTTATTTCATAATCATTCCCATCTTTTGAATAAAGAAGACCGAGAAGCGACCGAAATTATTGAGAATGCTTTGCTGCGGGAAGGAATGCAATTGATTCTCTGCTGCCAAATTGAACGGGTGACAAAAAATGAGCGGGGTAAAACCATTGAATATACAAGCAACGGTCAAGGAGCAACTATCACCGTTGACGAGATTTTAGTCGGTGCTGGCCGGGAGCCTAATGTGTCAGGATTAAATTTAGAAGCGGTAGCCGTGGAATACGATACTCGTCGGGGAGTCAAAGTTAATGATTATCTGCAAACTACTAACCCGAAAATTTATGCGGCCGGTGATATCTGTATGGATTGGAAATTTACCCATGCCGCCGATGCGGCCGCCCGTATTGTGATTAAAAATACCCTCTTTTCTCCCTTCGGTTTCGGACGCTATAAGCTCAGTAATTTAGTTATGCCTTGGGTCACTTATACCGACCCAGAAATTGCCCATGTGGGCATGGATGAAACCCAAGCACAAGCCCGGGGATTGGCCACTAATACTATTAAAATTCCTTTGAGTATAGTCGATCGAGCTATCGCTGATGGCGAAACGGACGGTTTTTTAAAAATTATTCACAAACAAGGTTCCGACCAAATTTTAGGAGCCACTATTGTCGCCGCTCACGCCGGTGAGATGATTTCTGAAATTACCACCGCTATGGTGGCTAAAATCGGATTGAGTAAACTCTCTATGGTTATTCATCCCTATCCCACCCAAGCGGAAGCGATTAAAAAGGCCGCCGATGCCTATCGTCGAACTCTCTTGACTCCTAATAGTAAAAAACTCTTGGCATTGTTGGCTAAATTATCGCGTTAAAATCAATGATTGCCACCGGAGAACTGCGGCAGAACTTTGAACAATTCTGGCGGGAAGCAGCCGCACAGTTGGGAAACGCCCAATCCCTCACCGAACGGGGGTCGGGGAAATGGCAAGAGTACCAGTTGGAGAAATACCAACCCCTGACGCAGCTCTGCCCTTTTTAGAATACAAGTAAACGGTGAAAACCTTCTTGCTCAAAATGGCGATCGGTGGTTAATGCTTCATTAATATTGAACTGACGCATCAATAAAAAGCTAACTGCATCACATAAGGAATAAGTCTTATCTTGCCGTGCCATCAATAGTTTGACCGCAGCACGATGTAAAGGCTCTTCTATCCAAACTGTCTCGATATCTGGATTTTCTAGCAAATCGGTGATAAATTCTAGGGTAGCTAAACGCGGGTAACGCCGAACTTGAGCTAGAGCAACTAACTCTGCTAAAACGTAACTGTGGGTGATGCTTTTACCTGCACTATCTAACAATTGGACAGCTTCTTCATGTCCTGGTTGATCACGATAGACATAGCAAAGTAACCCAGAATTATCGAGGAGTATCACTGATTTGATGTCTCCTCATGAGTATCTCCATACTCTCTCCCTAAGTCAGCATCAATGCTTTCATTATCTGCTCCTGTCGGATAGCCGCTAATTGAGCCAGCGTGCGCTCGAAAGCGTTGACGTGCTGCTCCTTTTTCGGCTTCCGTGCGTTGGTCTTTATTTTTGTTCAAGCGATACTGTCGCTCAAGGGAAGTTGTTACTAATTCTGACAGGTCGATACCTAATATTTTAGCTTGCTGTTGCAAGGCGGCATAGACTTCATCGCTCAATTCTAGGGTTAAGACTTGACTCATTTAGCTGTACCTTCATTGTGGCTATTGATTAGATTAATTTCTTTTTTAACTCTTTGACCATTATAACCTCGGACATCAGCTTGTCTCTTCACAGTCCACTACGAGGAATTTCTTGCATGAATCTTCCTTGAACCGTCTCATAATCTGCTGTTGCCAATATATATGCTTGAAAAGTTGGATCAGTAACTTGGTTTTCTCGAATTGCCTTTAAGATTGCAGGAACATGAACTGTTAACCATGCAGAATTTTTTACTCCAGTTATCTGAAGAGATTCAGAAGTTGGATTTGTAGTTTTTAGAGCCTCTAAATATAAATTAGTTTTTGTGTTAACCTCATCTAGTCCAAATGGAGTACCAGAGATTATTCTTCTAGCTTTAGCAAAGTCTTTAGCATCCAGATACTCTTTCACTCTCCGGTCAATCATGAATTGAACTAAAATCTTCGCAGCTATGTCAGGTTTTGATGCCAAATCAGGATCATTGACCAGATCAACATTAATTTTATTCCCCCATAATCTGTAGTTTGTTCGTCCGGTGATCTGGATGTATCCTCGACCTTTAAATCGCGCACCATCTCCTGGCTCAATATTGCCTAAATCTCTCCGCCCTTCATAATCTGAAAAGCCTGTTGCTTGAGGAACCTGCTTCTCTTCAATCAACTTGTTAAGTTTGCCAACAATATCTGGATTATTAATTAGACCTGCATCAATATAAAACCTAAGTAAGTTTATACGAGATTCTTCCTCTTGAGGCTCAATTCCTTTAGAAATTAATCCTGTTTCAAACTTTATTTGTTCTAACTTCTGATCAGCTTCAAACTTCGCTCTTTCTAAATTTAAATTAGTTTGTCCCTGAATTAAAGCAACAACACTTGAAGTGACAAATCCCAAAATAGCAGCGATGATGGCAGTATATCCAGCAGATAATCCTTTGTTTTCTTTAGTCTTTGCCTCTACTTCTTCTTTCCTAATTTGTAATTCACTCTTTAGTTTTTTATCTTCTAATGCAAGCTTTGAAATCTCGATCCACTGATCAAAAAGTTCTGGCGTAATCTTTTTTTCTGAGTGATTTAGAAGACGTTCACAAATTAATCGATGTACTAGTTCAGTGTATGAAAGATCATCAGGTAATTCTGCAATTAATTTAAAGATTTCGTCCTTATCTTGATTCATTGTTTTTCCACGCTTTGCTCAAAAAAACTTGACCAATCTTCATGAGTCCCCTCTAACCACTAATTCAACCGCTTACTGCGGTCTAGCACCCCCCTTTATCCTACTATCCCACCTCCATCGGTCTAACACCCCCTAAATAAAACCTAATACCGCACCGTGCGGTCTAATCACCCCCATTTGGGCATAATTACCGCAGAGGGCGGTCTAGTATCTCTGCCAAACCGATTTTACCGCATTTGCCGATGACAGAAGAAGCCCAGTTCCATCGACTGTTAGAACGAGTCCGAGAAGTCATGCGTCTCAAGCACCTTAGCTTGAAGACGGAAAAATCCTACCTCTACTACATTCGAGACTTTATCCTCTTTACACAACAAACGCCACCCCTCGAGAGATGGGAGTGTCCGAAATCCGCCAGTATCTGTCTCATTTAGCCACCGACAAGCAGGTGGCTGCCTCAACTCAAAATGTCGCTCTCAATGCCTTGCGGTTGACGGGCCAAAAAGTGCTTTACGTCCAGACACCACAATTTTGAAGGCCTGTAAGGAAATTGGCGGTTATCAACCCGTCACCTTGTTAGCAGGGAGGGATAAAAGCCGTTATCCCCAAGTTTATCGCACCCATCCCTTAGAAAGCAGCAATTATGGGGCAGTTGACCGGATGATTGGGTTTGCTAATCAGAAATGGCAAGAAAGCCGCCTAATAGCTCGTCCTGCGGTTCAATTTCGTGGCTTTTTTCCCAAAGTTAACAATCAGAATCTTACTGAGATAGCGATCGAAATCAAGGAAACCTACAATGATTATCTAAAGTCAGCGCGATCGCTTGAAGACCTGAAAAACCAGCATCCTGAACTGAGAGAACCTTATATCGAGGTAACATCAACAAAAAGTCAGAGAACGATTTACCTGACCCGACTAGATCGGTTTGGGACTTTAGAATCGGGTTTTTTCAGCCAAGATAAGCAGTTTCCCGTTGATTTACAGCTTGTTAAGAACAAGATTGACCGAGAGATTCCTAAATCTCTTTTGGCTGTAGCAACGCTCGATCTAGAAGGGAAATCAGTGGAACAACCCATTGGAGCGATCGCCTTATCCTCGGTAGAGGAATACAACCTGAAAGCGGGAATAAATATGTAGAGATGGTGCGTCAAGAACACCCTGAAAGTGAAAGACAGCAATTAGCGGCGGCTCTCTGGCATTATGCTCATAGCAGGGGTCATCAGTCATCAGTCATCAGTTATCAGATTTGCGTTTCAGTCCACTGATAACTGAAAATACTTCCCAACTCCCACTCTGCAATAACTACTGGCAGCCAGAAATACGTTCTTTCAATATCATACTTTGTGCTTTTTGTCAAAAAAACTTTTTTTTTGCAATAAAACTACATAAAAAAAAGATCATCGTTGTGGGTGAAATTGACTGATTTACCCGTCTTAATTAGGATTACTTTGTAGGTGTGGCAAGGGTTTCAACCATTGCTGCTCAAAAAAGCACAGAACAACCCACTATGAAATTCTATCAAATCGTTGTAACCATTACAACATCGTTGTTAAATAAAAATCTTTCTCAATTAATTCTTAAGAATTTGTAAATATTGCGGAATGTTAATTTAAATATTCTCAAGTTTCTGGAGTCAATAGATAATTTTTACTTATCTTTATTAAAAAATAGAACTCCTGCAAAATCCAACATCTACCATTGGGTTAGAAGTCAGTATTGAGGAGTCAGTATTGAGGAGTCAGTATTGAGGAGATAGGAGACAGGAGACAGGTTTTAGGTGTTGGGGGTTGGGGTTTTGGGGTTTTGGGGTTTTAGTTCAATTTCCCCACTTCCCCCCGCAACGCGCACGCAGTGGTCTCCCCATCTCCCCACACCCTACACCCCACACCCTACACCCCACACCCCACACCCTACACCCTACACCCCAATTCTTATGAGAGATTCCCTATCGAGCCATCTAAGAGTACAACAACATTGCCTCAATCAAGTCAAATTAGCCGTGAGAAAGCAGGGCTTTAGCAGTCAACGCTCCTTAGCTAAAGAAGCTGAATTTAGTCTGGCTATTGTCAGCAACTTCCTGACCGGTAAACCGGTAGAACAAGCCACTTTTGCCCAAATTTGTCGTCGATTATGCCTCGACTGGCAAGAAATCGCCGCCCTGAATGTTCAGCTAACAGCACCCCCTCAAGACAAAATTCTGGTTAATTCTCCATCCAAGAGCGAAAAATTGGACACATTACCCCCCTATCCCAATGGGGCAGTTCCCCTTGGTTCCCCATTTTATTTAGAACGTCTTCCCCTCGAAGAACAGATAAGGCAGGAAATCAAGAAACCGGGGGCTTTAGTGCGGATAAAAGCCCCGAAAGAAATGGGCAAAACTTCCCTACTTTTGAGAATGCTCGATTTTGCCAAACAGCAAGGCTACCGCACGGTGAGTTTGAACTTAGAACAGGTGGACCAGGCCATTTTGAGTGATTTAAACCAATTTTTGCGCTGGTTGTGTGCCAATGCCGCCCGTCAACTACAGTTAAAACCGCAATTAGATGAGTATTGGGATGAGGATTTAGGCAGCAAGATTAGCTGTACGGTTTACATTCAAGACTATCTGCTTGAATCGATTACCGCCCCCATTGTCCTCGCTCTCGATGAACTTAATCAGATTTTTGAACATCCCCAGGTGGCCAAGGATTTTTTACCGCTGCTGCGTTCTTGGTACGAAGAAGCCAAAACCCTACCTATTTGGCAAAAACTCCGTCTTATCGTCGTCCATTCCACGGAAATTTATGTTCCCCTGCAGCTCAATCAATCCCCCTTTAACGTGGGATTCCCCGCACAGTTAAGTCATTTTAGTCTTGAGGAGGTATTGCAATTAGCCCAACGTTATCAACTCACCTGGGAAAATCAGGAAAAAGTCAAACAATTGATGGAGTTAGTGGGAGGACACCCGGCTTTGGTACAAACTGCCCTCTACTATCTCAGTCGGGAGGAAATAACCATGACGCAAATATTAACCAGTGCCACCTCCGTCACGGGGATTTATGCCCATCACCTGCGGCGCCATTGGGCGGTATTAGAACAACAGCCTGAACTAGCAAAAGCCCTCGATCGGGTGATGAGCGCGGTGGAACCCGTACAATTAGACCCAATTCTCGCTTACAAACTCAGCAGTATGGGACTACTCAAACAATCAGGAGATAAAGTAGTACCAGGCTATGAATTGTATCGACGCTATTTTTTAGAGGTGAAATCCTCTATCAGTTATCAGTAAACAGTTATCAGTAATCAGTGAAAGGCAGGGTGTGGGGTGTGGGGAAGTGGGGAAGTGGGGGAATGGGGAAGTGGGGGAATGGGGAAGTGGGGGAATGGGGAAGTGGGGGAATGGGGAAGTGGGAAAGTGGGGAAATTGAACTAAAACCCCAAAACCCCAACACCCCAACACCTAAAACCTATCTCCTGTCTCCTGCCTCCTAAATACTGGCTCCCGACTCCTATCTCCTGACGACCGACGACCGGCTCCTGACCCCACCAACAAACTTTTTGCCGCAAACCCTACTTATGAATATGTCAATCAAAGATACTGTCCAAAATACTGTCAACATTGGTAATTTTAGTCGCTCGCAACTCGGTCGGCCGGATGAGAACAATTTACATAAAGCAGTCGCCACAGTTACCGAGGGACATTGGCCGGAAAATCTGTCGGGATACGTTTTTATCGTCTGTCCTTTTCATAGAAAAAATGACCGTCATTTGTTCTCTGGCGAGGGTGTAATTATTAAATGGGACTTGCAAGGGAAAAATAATCAAGTTAATGTTTACAGTAAAAAACTGAAAACCTGGGATAGTTTCTGGCGAAAAGTCTTACCGATATTTAATATTATTAAAGCCAATTTCCCTGCCGTAATCAGCATTTTAGGTTCTTCAGAAATAGCAAATACTGCTATGGTTAAACTAGAAAAAGTTTCCGAAGATGAACAACTAGAAGAAACCAGATTAATTCTCACCGCCGATGCTGGACGTTACTGGGAAGTGGATCCCGTTTCCCTTGATACTATCACTCCGATTGGTTATTTTGACCAACATATTGTTTCCGTGCCTTTATCTTTTTTCCCAGTCCTAGAAAATACCGCTCATCCCTTCTACGACAAAAAAACCAAAGAATTTATCACCTGTGAATTAAAGCTAAAAATTGTATCAGGAGGTATGTTAAAAGACTTAGATAACTCGGTGTATGTTGTGCTTTGGGATCAACAAAAACAACTTAAACCCTGGAAGCTACAGGGAACTATCCTCGATGGTAGCCCCCATTCGGTCATCGTCACCGAGGATTATATCATGATTCCCGATATGCCTTTTCAGATGGGAGTAGCCAAACTATTAGGTATCAGAATCAAGCCTGAAGAAACCTATCCGAAAACTCAAATTTATCTAGTTAAACGTCAAGACCTCAAGGAAGAAGAAACCACCGTTCCCTCGCAATTAATTACCTTCAATGGCGACAGTTATCACTTCCTTTGTAATTACCATAGTATCAACGGTCAAATTCAGCTTGTGGCCATCCAAAACGCCACTATTAGTTTAACCGAAGCGATCGAAAAAGACGATATCCAACATTTTACCGGTCAGGGTTATCCCCCCGAATACCACGGCATTCCCTGGATGTTTTCCTTTGACCCCGGAGTGCTGCGCAAAGTGGTTATCGAAGATGCCAGGGTGATGAGCGAACAGGCTTTCGTCCATCCGGGGTGGTTCTCTACCACTCTCTACACCGCCGACCCGCGGGAATCGGAACAGGGATACAGCGCCATTTATCAGGTTTATGCTGGTTATGTGCGCGAATTAATCTGTCGTCGTCAGTATATGGATTTTCGCGACCAGAGTAATCGCATCCTCAGGGATGCCGAACTTCCCTGTCATGACTTGCCCTCGGTATTAGCCAAGGTTCCCTTCGATAAGGATTGGAATCAGTTAACTGAACAGATTAGCCAAGAAAAAAAAGCCAGTGATACTCATGTATCACATTTAGGTCGGGAACTACTGGATTTTTATGTTTGTCCCGATGGCTATATTTTAGATAGCATTCAGTTTATTCCCCAAGAACAGGGCTATCTATTTACGACGGTTTTAACCCCGACCAGAGTATTAGAAGCTTGGTTATTTAACCCTGACAATCTCAAGGACGGACCGATTGCTAAACTGAGTTTGCCGGAAGATGTTCACTTTGGTTTTACCTTGCATTCCGAGTATTTCGAGCAAGTGCTGCCTTCTCCCCGTCCTTCCGTCTCACAGGTAAATCGAGTCCTGTCAGACTTGCGGAGTCTTGTTTTAGTTCCCGTAGAATTTTTCTTGGGGAGACCCGCAGCCATTTACAATCGCCAAGTAAAAAAATGATTGTTCTCAACGGATACGACATTCTTGCCCAAATCTACGAAAGTGTTAACTCGGAAGTCTATCGGGCCATTCGCATCGCCGATAATCAACCGGTTATGCTCAAAATCCTCAAGCAAGAATATCCAACCGCACAAGAACTAACCCACTACAAACAGGAGTATAAAACCATCTGCGGCCTGAACTTCGAGGGGGCGATTAAAGCCTATGGTTTAGAAACCTACCGCAGAACTCCCGTGATTATTTTGGAAGATTTCGGGGGTATATCCTTAAAAAAATGGCTAGAGGGCAAACCCCTGGCCTTAAGGGACTTTTTAAGCCTTGCACCCCGAATAGTGGCTAATTTAGAGAAAATTCACAACGCCAAGGTTATTCACAAAGATATTAATCCTGCCAATATAGTTCTTAACCCCGAAACCGGACAAATTAAAATCATCGATTTTGGCATTGCCAGCGTCCTGCGGCGGGAAAATCCGGGGCTAAAAAATCCCAACGTTCTAGAGGGGACTTTAGCCTATATTTCTCCCGAACAAACCGGACGGATGAATCGCAGTCTCGATTACCGCACGGATTTTTATTCTTTGGGCGTTAGCTTCTACGAACTTCTCACCGGACAATTACCTTTTCGGGCTAAAGATGCTTTGGAATTAGTTCACTGTCATCTGGCAAAACAACCTTTGGAGATTAATAGTCTCGTCAGGGAGAAAATTCCCCCGGTGGTGGAGGCAATCATCAGGAAACTGATGGCTAAAACCCCCGAGGAACGATACCAAAGTGCCTACGGTATTCGGGCAGATTTAGAAGAATGTTTAAGACAACTGGAAACAACGGCTAAAATTGAGGATTTTGTCATCGCTAGGCAAGATCTAGCCAATCAGTTCCAAATTCCCCAAAAACTCTACGGTAGGGAGGCAGAAATCGCCACTCTCCTCACTGCTTTTCAAAGGGTAGCCACGGTGGATAAAAACTCCTCTCACACCGAACTGATGCTAGTTACGGGTTATTCTGGCATGGGTAAAACCACCCTGGTTAGGGAAATTTACCGGCCAATTACTGAAAAACGCGGCTTTTTTATCTCCGGTAAATTTGACCAATTTCAGCGCGATACTCCCTACGCTGCCGTGGTTAGCGCTTTGACTCATCTCGTCAAGCAACTTTTGGGGGAAAGTCAACCACAACTGGAACTATGGCGACAAAAACTCCTCAAGTCTTTGGGGGCGAATGCACGGGTTATTATTGATGTGATTCCTGAACTAGAATTAATTATCGGTCCACAACCAGAGGTGTTACAATTAGGAGCGATCGCTACTCAAAATCGCTTTAATTTAGTCTTTAAAAATTTTATTCGGGTCTTTTGTTCCCCGGAACACCCCTTAGTCATCTTTCTCGATGATTTGCAATGGGCAGACTTGGCTAGTCTCCAGTTAATAGAATTAATTATGCTCGATGGCGATATGGACTATTTGTTTTTAATTGGCTCCTATCGCAGTAATGAAATTAATTCCACCCATCCCCTAACCGCTACTCTCGATAAATTAGAGCAGGGGGGCATAATTATCAATCAAGTTATTTTAAGACCTCTGGGTCCTGCACAGGTCAATCAGTTAATTGCTGACACCTTAAATCATTCACCCGAATATGTGCAATCTTTGGCCGCTTTAGTCTGGCAAAAAACCCACGGTAATCCTTTTTTTGTCAATGAATTTCTCAAAACTATCTACTGGGAAAATTTGCTATTTTTCCAATCGGGGCAGGAAACAACCACTAAAAACGATAATAATAGGGGTTATTGGCAATGGCATCTCGGCCAAATTCAAAGGATTGGCAGTACCGATAATCTGATTCAATTTATGATGGGCAAAATGCAGAAATTGCCCCCCGAAACCCAGGAAATTTTAAGTTTAGCAGCTTGTCTTGGGGCAGAGTTTAATTTATATAGTCTGGCAGTAATCTCTGAAAAATCACCTCCAGAACTTTTACCAATTTTAACTTCTAGTAGCGAAGCTGGTTTAATTATTCCCCTCTCAGAATTGGATGAACAATTACTGATTCAAGAATATAAATTTGCTCATGATCGCATTCAACAAGGAGCTTACGCTCTCATCGAAGACAGCAAAAAATCTTTAATTCATTTGAAAATTGGTCGCCTACTTTGGCAGCATACTGCCGCCAATGAATTATCGGAAAAGATTTTTAAAATAGTCGATCATCTCAATCTTGGTTATCAACTAATTAGCGAGGAAAAAGAACGAGAGTCAGTGGCTAACTTGAATTTACTAGCAGCCCAAAAGGCAAAAGCCGCTAATGCCCAAACTGGAGCCTTAAAATATATTAAAATCGCTCAAAAACTTCTCAAAAAATCCAGATGGAAAAATAACTATCAACTGACTTTAAATATTTATTCTGAAGCCACAGAAATCGCCTATTTAAGTGGGAACTTTGAGCAGATGCAACGCTGGGCTAATCTCGTATTAAAACAGGCAAAAACAACCCTAGATAAGGTGAAAGTTTATGAAGTCATCATCGAAGCCTATCACGCCCAAAATCAAGAACTAAAAGCGGTAGAAATTGGTTTATCCGTCCTCAAAAGCCTAGATTTCGAGATTCCTGAATCCTTACAATCATCAGATATTCAAAAAGAACTAACTAAAACCAGACAAAAATTAGCGGGTAAAAATATCAAAGATTTAATTAATTTACCGCCGATAAATGAAGAAGAAAAATTAGCAATCATGAAGATAGCAAGTGCCATATTTTCTCCTGTTTATATTGCCGCCCCTCATCTCTTACCCATCCTAGTATCAAAACAGGTTAACTTATCAATTGAATACGGCAATAGTTATCTAGCGGCTTTTACTTATGTCAATTATGGCTTAATTCTTTGTGGTCTTTTAGAAGATTGGGAAACGGGTTATCAATTTGGACGATTAGCTTTAAACATTGCTGATAAATTTCATGCCAAAGCCCTGATGCCGAAAATAATTGCCGTCTTTTCCGCCACTATTAGTATCTGGAAAGAACCGATTAAAAATTCCCTGTCCTTGTTAAAATCTTCCTATCAAACCGGTTTAGAAATGGGCGATCTCTACTACGGAACAACCTGCGCCTATCTTTACTGTTTTCATTCCGCCTTTATCGGACAGGAATTAACCGAATTAGCCCAAGAAATAGCTAACTATGATCTGGCTTTTGTTAAGCTCAAACAAGAAAACCCCCGCAACTATCTAAAAATCTATGGTCAAACAGTTTTAAATCTGCTGAGGCACTCGGAAAATCCCGGTCATTTAGAAGGACAGTACTATCAAGAAACTCTTATGTTACCGTACCATCTAGAGGCTAATGATCTCTTCGGTCTCTGTGCTTTATTTGTTAATAAATTATACCTTTGTTATCTATTTGGACAGTACGAACCAGCCATTGAAAATGCTAACCAAGCCCAAAATTATCTAGGGGGAGCTACCGCTACTTTATTGATTCCTCTGCATAATTTCTATGATTCCCTCGCCCATTTAGCTATTTATAATCATCTGGACAATGACCAAAAACAGCAAGTATTAGAACGAGTGACGAATAATCAGAAAAAGCAACAGGAATGGGCGAATCAAGCCCCCCCTAACTATCTCCATAAATTTTATTTAGTGCAAGCGGAAAAGGAGCGGGTACAGCAATCCTATCTAGAAGCCATAGAAAATTATGATCTAGCCATTGCTAAAGCCAAAGAAAATGAATACATTAATGAAGAAGCACTGGCTAACGAACTAGCGGCGAAATTCTATCTCGATTGGGGTAAAGTAAAAATTGCCAAAACCTACATCAATGAAGCTGCTTATCTCTATTCTCTTTGGGGAGCAACAGCTAAAGTCAAAGATATAGAAAGCCGTTATTCTCAGTTAATGGTCAATAATTATGGTTCCAATTCCCTGACCGAAACTAGGAGAACTACCACCAGAAAAAATTCAGTTAGTCATGCGGGAGAACTGTTAGATTTAGCCACGATTATGAAGGCCTTCCAAGCCATTTCTAGCGAGATAGTTTTAGATAAATTACTCGCCACCCTGATGAAAATTCTCATCGAAAATGCTGGGGCGCAGCTGGGCTATCTTATCCTAGAAAGCGGCGGACAACTATTGATCGAAGCCTCCGGTTCGGTGCAGGAAGATGGGGTGACAGTCTTTAAATCTCATGCCATCGAAGAACATCTTCCCGTCTCAATTATTAACTATGTAGCCCGGAGCGGTCAAACCGTTCTTAATGACGATGCTGCCCATGAGGGCAATTTTAGCAATGATTCCTATATTAAAACCCATCAAACCAAATCCCTGCTCTGTTCGCCCCTCCTCGACCAAGGACAACTGCGGGGAATTGTCTATCTAGAAAATAATCTCACCGTCGGGGCTTTTACCCAAGAAAGATTGGAAGTGCTGCAACTGCTCTCCAGCCAAGCGGCGATCGCAATTACTAACGCCAAACTCTACGCCGAAATCAAAGCCAAACAGAGACAACTAGCGCAATTTTTAGAAGCGATGCCAGTGGGGGTATTCGTCCTCGATGCTGGCAGTCAACCCTATTATGCCAATCAAACCGCCCAAGAGATTTTAGGAAAAGAGATAGTTAATATCACCACGGCTAATCAGTTGGGGGAAACCTATCAGTTATATCAAGCTGGAACCGATCGATTGTATCCCACAGAATACCATCCGATTGTCCGAGCTTTAAGGGGGGAAAAAAACACGATGGATGATCTAGAAGTTCACCAAGGAGAGAAGATTATTCCCCTAGAAGTGTATGCCACGCCCGTTTTTGACGAAAAAGGAGAAATTATCTATGCGATCACCGCTTTTACCGATATTACCGAACGAAAACAGGCGGAAGCGGAACGGATTCGCTTTACCGAAGAATTAGCCGAGTATAGCCGCACCCTAGAACAGAAAGTGCAGGAGCGCACCCTAGAACTCAGCCAAACCCTAGAAATTCTCAAGGCCACCCAAGCAGAATTACTGTTTGAAAACGAACTCCTCAAAACTAACGAACAATCTAGCACCTTTGACTACCAAGTGGGGGGCAGTTTACCCATGGATGCCCCCACCTACGTGGTCCGCGCCGCCGACCGTTATCTCTATAAAGCCCTCAAACGGGGCGATTTTTGCTATGTTCTCAATCCCCGTCAAATGGGTAAGTCTAGTTTAATGGTACGCATGATCGACCACCTCCAACACGAGGGGGTCTGTTGCGCTCCCATTGATTTAACCCGCATCGGCAGCGAAAATGTCACTCCCGACCAATGGTACAAGGGGATAGCCTTCGAGTTAGGGCGACGTTTTGGACTGCTCAAAAGGGTCAATCTCAAAGCTTGGTGGCAAGAACGGGAAGATGTCTCGGCAGTACAGCGCTTGGGCGAATTTATCGAAGAAGTGTTATTGCTGGAAGTGGGGATCGTGGAAGGTTCTCCCCCGAAACCGATCGCGATTTTTATCGATGAAATTGATAGCGTTTTGGGCTTAAATTTCGCGGTTAATGACTTTTTTGCCCTGATTCGTTCCTGCTATAACCAGCGTGGTTTTAACCCGCTCTATCGGCGTTTGACCTTCGCTTTCTTCGGTGTTGTCACCCCCTCCGATTTAATTACCGACCACCAAATCACTCCTTTTAATATCGGTCATTCGATTCAATTGGAGGGTTTTAAGGAACACGAAGCCCAGCCTTTACTGCGCGGATTGGCCGAGAAAGTTAGTAACCCGCAAACTGTCTTAAAAGAAGTCTTTGCTTGGACAAACGGTCAACCTTTTCTGACCCAAAAACTCTGTCAGTTAATTCGCACCGCCGCCTCGCCGATTCCCCCCAATGGTGAGGCCCTCTGGATTGAGGACTTGGTACAGAAGAAGATCATTGACAATTGGGAGGCTCAGGATGAACCGGAACATCTGCGGACTATTCGCGATCGGCTTCTCAACAGTCATCGCTCCCAGTTGCTCCTGAGACTCTATGAACGGATTTTAAGGGAAAAAGAGGTGATTGCCGAGGATAGCCCTCCAGAAAAAGAGTTACTTTTATCGGGGTTAGTGATCAAAGACCAAGGCCGGCTGCGGGTCCATAATCCCATCTATCAAGCAATCTTTAACCTCCATTGGCTGGCCCTGGCAAAATCAACCTAATACTAAATCCTGTTTAAAAGGCATAGGATAGTGGGAAGTTAAAGTTGGATTGGGAGTTAATCAAACTATTAAAAACGGATTTGCTATTACCCCCTAAGCGATCGCTGATTTAGCGGCACTCGCTCCTATCATTCCAGAGATCAAAACCCTTGAAGTCCCCAAAAACTCCAAAATCTGAATCCCTAGTTGGGGAAAGAAATGTAAAGATTTATTAAATATAGAGAAATTGCGGCATGGGATATGATTGATCTGGTTGCCTATCAGTCCAAGTCAGATGAATATCGAACAAGCAGTCATTAAAAACCTCAGAAAACTTCCCTTAGAAAAACAACAAGAAGTCTTATCTTTCACCGAATCTCTCATCGCCAAAACTTCACTTCCTTTGCCAGAGCCGACTCTTACCCCTGAACAGCGAGCCGCTAAATGGATGAGTTGGGTACAAAGCCATTCCTCTAATAATCCCCCTTTACCCGATGAAGCTTTACACCGTGACACAATGTACGAAGATTAATGACCCAATATTTACTTGATACTAACATTCTCTTACGAGCTAGTGACCCTAACTCATCAAGTTATCCCCTAATCATGAATGTTGTTGACATGATTATTAGACAAGGAGGAGAATGTTTGATGACTTCTCAAATTTTCATTGAATTTTGGGTTGTAGCAACACGCCCTAAGGATGTTAATGGACTAGGTTGGACAACACAAAAAACACAACAGGAAATTAACCAAATTTTATCTCAATTTTCTTTATTAGCAGAAACCCCAGATATTTTCCCCCTTTGGTTTCAATTAGTCACTACCTACAATATTAAAGGAAAACGCACCCATGATATTAGGCTTCTTGCTGTCATGAAAGCTTCTAACATTACCCAGTTATTAACCTTTAATTCTGATGACTTTATCCCTGTCCCCAATATTACCATCGTTCATCCGCAAGATTTCATTAATTCCCAATAATTAAGCAGCAAATCCGACATAACGCACCAACATCCCTCACGGAAGCGGATAGTTCGCCTGAGAAGGGGTAAAACAACGGAAAACACCTTTCCCTGTCAATCGCTAGTTAGGGAGAAGAATGTAAAGATTTATTAAATTGTAGCTTTTGATACAGTTGCGAGGGGGGAATGTGTACAGTTTTGTTGTCTGCCTTTGGTCTTGGGTTAGGCTGTTGCTTGACCTGACTGCGAGGAGGGGCTAAGTAGGTCATTACTTTTGAAAACTGGTATTATTGTTAGGAAACTCACATCCATGATAAGTAAAAAACAATCAGAAAACAAAGTTAATGCTCTTACAAAAACGCTGTCTTCTTTGGGCATCTTAGCTGGAGTAACTATTGCGGCAACAACCCTACAAGCAACATCAGCCAGTGCAGCAACAGTTGTTTGGACGGATTGGACATCAGCAACGACGGGTACAAGTGGATCAGCTACGGGAACCATTGGAACCATCACAGTAAACTATACTGGGGATGTCTTTTTTGCACAAACAGCAGGTGGAATTAACTACTGGGAGCCCTCGCCCGGAATTCCTTATATTAACAACAGTGTGATCAGTAATGCACCACCAGCAAGTGACATAATTGCCTTAAACACTGCAACGACTGGTTCGACAACAAATAATGGGACTTAGGCATTTTCGGGCAGCAAAAAAGGCTCAAACCATTACGGGACAAAGGGTTAACCTCAATTTATGATTTTCCTTGATATATCTGGGTTTCAGCGATTTTGGGCTTCTCGAAGTAAATCCCAAGCGGGGAT